>JAFDVT010000669.1 GCA_018268875.1 Acidobacteriota bacterium | reverse complement strand
TTTATATCGCCGACACCGGCAACCACCTCATCCGGACGATCGAACGGGACGGCACCATCAAGACCGTGGCCGGCAATGGTACAGCGGGTTTCGGTGGCGACGGCGGCTACGGCTCGAACGCGATCTTCAGTTCTCCCACGGGCCTCGCGATGACGTCGCAGGGTGATCTGTACATCGCCGACACCGGGAATCATCGCGTCCGCGTGATCGACTCGGGAGCCAATGTGCGCACGGTGGCCGGTACGTCGTCGCCTGGATTTTCTGGCGACAATGGTTCCGCGACGCAAGCGCGGTTGAACAACCCTGTTTCGGTGGCTGTCGATGCGGCGGGACATCTGTACATCGCCGACCGCGACAACCATCGCATCCGGCAGGTTACGTTCGCCACCAACCGCATCGTTACCGTGGGAGGCAATGGGACGGGTGCGTTCAACGGTGATGCGGTGGGTCCGCAGACGTCGTTCTTTGCGCCGTCGGGCGTTGGCGTCGATACGTTGAACCGTGTGTGGGTGGCCGATTCGCGGAACCATCGCATCCGCCAGATCGCTTGCGGACTGGGCATTCCTCCGAACCTTTTGCTGCCTCGGATCAGTTCGGTTACCAGCAGCGGTTCGCCGGCGATTGCGGCGGTTGCGCCGTTTTCGCAGGTGACGATCGCCGGTGAGAATCTTGCCGCCGGAGACTTCGAATGGGATGGTTCTTCGATGGAACTGCCGGCGGAAGGCCAGGGTTCGTCGGTTCGCATCGGAGGCCGCACGGCTTATCTGTTATCCGCGTCGCCGCAGCGCATTGTCGCCATCGTGCCCGCGCTTGAACAGCACGGAAGCGTGCCGGTGGAGGTTACGACGGCTCGTGGACGTACGCTTGCTCCAGCGTCGGTTGCCACGTTCGCTCCCGCGCTGTTTACCGATCGCGTCGACAACGCCGATTACGCGCGGGCGAGCCTGGCCGATGATGAGAACGTCAAGATCGGGCTCGAGGCCGATTCGCGGCGTCCGGCGATGGCGGGCGAGCGGATTGTGATGCTGGCTACTGGCGCGGGTCCCACGGATCCGGTTCCGGTGGAAGGCGCTGCTCCCGGCGAACCTTTGACCGCGGTTACGGCGATGACGGTGTATTTCGGCGAGGTCGCGGTGCCCGTGGAACGCGCGGCGATGGCCAGGCCGGGCGTCTACCGGTTGACGGTTACGGTGCCGGATGGCGTACACGGCGCGGTGCCTGTCACGGTCGAAGCCGGTGGCGTATACAGCCAGGCGGGCGTGGTGGTCGCGGTCCACTAAAACCTGCGCAGCGAATCGCTACCATGGAGTGAGAAACCCATGGCCGTCGCGCTCTCTATCGAAGAAGAGATCCTGGATCTCAAGAAACGCCGCAACGCAATCATCCTGGCGCATCATTACCAGGAAGACGAGATTCAGGAACTTGCCGACCACATCGGCGACAGCCTCGAATTGTCGCGCAAGGCGCAGCAATCCAAGGCCGACGTCATTGTGTTCTGCGGCGTCGTGTTCATGGGCGAAACGGCCAAGCTGCTGAGTCCTTCGAGCATCGTCGTGGTGCCCGACATGAACGCCGGATGCAGCCTTGTCGACAGTTGTCCGGCGGATCAGGTTCGCGCGGTGAAGCGCAAGTATCCGGATCACGTCGTGGTCAGCTACATCAATACGTCCGCCGCGGTGAAGGCCGAAAGCGACATCATCTGTACGTCGCGCAACGCCGTCGACGTGGTGAACTCGGTTCCCAAGGAAAAGCCGATTCTGTTTCTGCCGGACATCAATCTGGGCAACTACGTCAAGAAACAGACCGGCCGCGAGAACATGATGATCTGGCAGGGCGCGTGTATCGTGCATGCCACTTTCGTCGCAAAACGCCTGGAAAAGGCGAAGTTCGAACATCCCAACGCGCTGGTGGCGGCGCATCCGGAATGCCCGGGCGACGTCCTCGCGCAGGCGGACTTCATCGGGTCCACCTCCGCCATCATCGACTGGTGCGTCACCCAGAATGAAGCTACCGAGATCATCGTGATGACCGAAAGCGGCGTGTCGCATTCGCTGCACAAACGCGCGCCCGGCAAGCGGTTTTACTTCGTGCCCAACGACAACTGCAACTGCAGCGAATGTCCGTACATGAAGATGAACACGCTCGAAAAGCTTCGCGATTGTCTCGACAAGCTGGAACCTCGCATCGAACTGCCGGCCGATATGATGGAGCGCGCGCGGCTACCGATCGAGCGTATGCTCGCCATCAAGTGAGATGCCTCTAGTCGACACCTACGGCCGTCTGCACGACAACCTGCGCATCAGCGTCACCGACCGCTGCAACATACGCTGTTTTTACTGCATGCCGGAAGAGACGCCGGCTTATGGTCCGCGCGAAGAACTACTGACGTTCGAGGAAATCGAGCGTTTCGTACGCGTCGCCGCAGGCCTGGGCGTCCGCAAGATCCGCATCACCGGCGGCGAACCGCTGCTGCGCAAGGATCTGCCGTACCTGATCGAACGCCTGCAGGCCGTACCCGGCATCGAGGACCTGGCGCTCACCACCAATGGTGTTCTGTTGCGCCAGCAGGCCAAAGATTTGTACGACGCGGGACTTCGCCGCCTCAACGTTCACCTGGATACGCTCGATCGCGAGCGGTTTCGCCAGATCACCCGGCGCGACCTGTTCGACCGCGTGATGGACGGGCTGTTCTACGCCAAAGAAGTGGGTTTTGATCCGATCAAGATCAACGCTGTCGCCGCCAAGGGCATCGTGGAGCCGGATATTGTGCCGCTGGCCCGCTTTGGCCGCGAACACGGCATGGAGATTCGCTACATCGAATTCATGCCGCTCGACGCGCAAGGCATTTGGGAGCGCGAAAAGGTGCTCACGGCGGACACCATGCTCGCGATGATCGAAAGCGGGATCGGACCTCTGGACGCGATCCCCGACGCCGACCCGCAGGCTCCGGCGACCGAATACCGGTTCCGCGATGGCATCGGACGCATCGGGTTCATCGCGTCGGTCAGCAAGCCTTTCTGCCTGAACTGCAACCGGCTGCGCCTCACCGCCGACGGCAAGGTTCGTTACTGTTTGTTCGCCATCGAAGAGATGGACGTGCGCGACCTGCTGCGCGCGCCCGATGCCGACGATGAAGCCATCGCCAACGTGATTCGCGCCAACGTCAAGGCCAAGTGGATGGGCCACCAGATCGGTTCGTCGCAATTCGTTCCGCCACCGCGCCCGATGTATTCGATCGGCGGGTAAGTCATACGGACTCTGGTACCCTGCTGATTTGAAGGAGACGTTCGAATCATGAAGAAGTTGGCGGGTTGTGCCTTACTGTCCTGTGCCGCAGCCTTTTCGAAGGACTTGGACGTCACATCCGTATTCGATCTTACGATGGGTGAGCCGTTCGCCATCCGCGAGTGCAAGTTCGAAGTTTCCGAACAACAGATGGGGATGGAAGGCGTCGCCGTGCCCCGGCGGAATCGAGGTCTGATCGGGAAGCCGCATCATGTTTCGAAGATGGTTCGCTACACCGAGGCGAAGCCGGCAACCGACAAGTGTTTTCAACGGGTTGGACCCGGATACACAAGCTCGCCCAACCCTGGCGCGGACGTGTCGCCCGGTGTGGCGCCCAACAATCAAAAGGTCAAGCTGGTGTATGCCGACAGTTTGCGGCCCGGGATCGCCGATAGCGAAGACATTTGGGTCGGGATTCAGGACACCAAGCTGACGGGCATCCGGTTTTACTTCCAGAACCGTAATGAAGCCAATGCGTTTCAGGCGTTAGTGAAGAAGTACGGGCAACCGGCGTCGAACGAGAAGTTCGACCTGCAGATGCCGAACGGACAGTTGCGGCCGTATTATCGCGCGCAGTGGAATTTCCCGAAATTGCAGGTGACGTTCTTGAGTCTGGATACGAATCAGATCGGTTACGACCCGCAGGACGCGCCGATTGGTTACCGTAGCGAAGTCGGCAGCGTCACGATCCAGTACAAGGCGCAAGCGGCGGCGGCCAAGCCGGATAACAATCCACTATAAAGATTTGTTGGGGAAGGGTGGCGCTCAGGACGAGCTGTGAAATCAGTTGGTTGCGGGGATAGGATTTGAACCTATGACCTTTGGGTTATGAGCCCAAACATGAAATCACCCTGGGTTGCCCTGCTTTGCCCTCCATGCCCCGAAGTGGTTGAGCCTGTTGCCCTAAGTTGCCCTGGAGTGCCCTCAGTTTGGTGACAATTGTGGTGACATCTACCCCTCGATTGCCCTGAGTTCCCCTTGGAATTGGTGACATTTTTGGTGACATCTTCCATCGTGCGAATCTCCTTATTGCGGCGGCCGCTTCTGTCCTGGTTTTGACTTCGGTTGCTCGTTCAAGTACTGCTCTGCCTTCACGCCCGCCTCGTCCACGTCGCGTTGATCCACGATGCGGTAACGGTCGAACATCGCGTCCGTTTCGTGGCCGATGATTCGCCGAATCGTGGCGCGTGGGATGCCGGCGCGATCCATATTTCGAACGGCGCTGCGTCGAAGATCGTGAAAGTGTAGTCCCTTGACTTCAGCCATTTTGCACGCCGTTGCCCACGCCTTGCGGAAGTCCACGATTTTCGATCCTTCTCGGTGAAAGACAAGTTCGCAGTCTGGATAAGACTCGTTCCGAAGTGTGAAGGCGGCGACTAGGGCGTCCTTCATCTCGCCATAGATCGGAAGTACGCGGGCGACCTTTCCCTTCGTCTGCCGTCGCTCCAGCCAGATCTGCGAGGCCGGGAAGTCCACTTGTTCCCACTTCAGTTTTAACAGCTCGCCAAGGCGGCACCCGACGTGATATCCAGTCACGTAGAGCGGAAACAGATAGGCGGGAAGAGCCTCCTTGAGAGCAATATATTGATGGTGTTCGAGAAACCCACTGCGTACGTTGTCCTCCTCAAGCATCCGGATTTTTGGCACACGAGGAAGTTCCTCGTTGTCCACCGCGAGCTTGAACGCAGCGCGAAGGTGCTCCATTTCCCGATTGATGGCCGAGTCAGCAGCATCCTGCTGGCGGCGGTGACGGATGTACGCGTCAACCTCACGTCTACCGAAATCTAGGGCCTTGATCGGGCCAAGCAAGGGGATCAAGTGGAGACGCATTCTGGACTCCAACTGCTTCTTGCTGGCGCGTCCTCGCAGCTCATAGTCCGAAAGCAACCCATTCAAGAGGTCAACCACTTTCAGGCGTTTCGAACTGGGCGCCGGCAGTTGATTTAGTTCGACCTCGGCCATCTTCTGGCGCAGCACTTCCTCGGCGCGCTTCTTGTTCCGCGTCTTGGTGCTTTCAAAGACAGGATAGCGATCCACGTAGTACTTCATCCACCACATGCGCCCCCTTCGCCAGAGTCCGCCGCTGCCATAGTCCCGCTTTCCCATCAATTACCTTCCTTCTAAGCCCGGTTGCGCTTGATCCATGCGTCGAGGTCGACTCGGTCGAACATGACGCGTCCATCCCCTCGAATCGAAGCGAGCTTCCTCCGCTGGACGAGATGCCTAATGGACTTTTCGGTTCGACCGAGATAACGGGCTGCATCAGCGACGGTTAGTAGCCGCGGCGCG
>JAFDVT010000668.1 GCA_018268875.1 Acidobacteriota bacterium | reverse complement strand
TTGCCGATCGTGAACGCTTCTACAAGGTCCGAATTCGCGCCCCTGTCCGCGCCTCCGATGATCAGCACGCGGTTGCCGTACGACGCGAACCGGTGCGCCACGCGTGGCGTTCCCTTTCCAACTACGTCCCATTCCTTGGTCGTGTTGTTCAACCGGTACAGCGTACCATCGGACACGCTCGCGTAGATCACGCCTTCGTGCACGCCCGCCGCCGGTGCGAACGACAGCGCCTTCGACGACGGCAGCTTCGGCCCATCGCTCCACGTGTTCGTTTTCGGATCGTAGATCGTCACATCGCGAACCACCGCCGTGCGATCCGTCAACCCGCCGATGACGTACATCTTGCCGTCATTCGCAGCGGCCATCAGGGCGCGGCGCTGGAACGGCTGAGGCGCCGTCTTCCACGCCGGATGCGCCGCGTTGAGATCCAGAATCTCGATCGTGTTCCGCCACTCCTGATCCTTGCCCTTCAGGTTCCAGCCGCCGGAAACAATCATCTTGCCGTCGATCACCACCACGTCGTGCGACGAACGCGGCGCCGTCAGTGGAGGCATCGCTTCCCACTTCTTGCTCTTCACGTTGAACTTGTGAACCTCGGCCGTCGAATGAATATCGGAAGGCTCGCCCGGCTTGTTCAGCGGCGCCATGCCGCCCACCAGATAGATGTCGCCCTTGTACGCGGCCAGGTTCATGCCTTGCAGTGCGGGACCGTTCGGCAGCGTTTCCCACTTCGAAGGATCCGACAGCCGAACCCGGTGGAACTTGCCCGAAACCGCCTCGGTGTCGTACGTGTGCGTCTTCGCGACGTGCCCGCCGTACACATACAACCAGCCACCATCGACCACGCTTCCAAAGCTCGACGTCGCTTCCGGCAGTGTCGCGAACTTCGCGGCGCCGCTCGTTTCGACACCAGCCGCCCCACCGCCCGCGGCTACGTCGAACACGATGGTCGCGTAGTGCCGCAACTCGTCGTACTTCTTGCCTTCGCGCTCGCCTTCGCCCGGCTCGAAGAACCGCGTCCACGCGCCATAGCGGCCCAGCGCCGTAAAGCTTTCCGTGTTGCCCGAAGCGTCGGTCTTCACTTTCTTTTCCGAACCCGACGGCAGAATGACCGTCACTTCCGCGCCTTCCAGAGGCTTGCCGTTGGCCACCGCCTGAAACACGAACGAACCCGCCGCGCCCGTTGGAATCAGTTCCACCGGCTTGCCGCCGACAGGCTTCGCCGCAAACGCGTCGCCCAGAATCGTCTTCGGATAGTACGTCAGCAGGAACGGCTTCGGCGCGCGCCCCATCTGAACCACGCCGATCTCCACCGACCCGTGTACCACGCGCGATCCCCCGCCGCCCGGCAGCGCCAGCGTGTGGAACATCGTTCCGGCCGTCGCCGTCAACTCGCTATCCTTGCCGTCCGCCGTGCGAACCTTCAGCTTCGCGGACTTCAGCAGCTTGCCGTCCACGCCCTCGTCGGGACGCAGCGTCTCGCTGATGATCATTCTCGCGGTCGCGCCGCCCGGCTCGGGCACGATAAACACAAAATGGGCAAACGCCGCCAGCGGCGCTAGGCACGCGGCCAGCATCGAGCGGAAAAACAATTTCATGATGGTGTTACTTTCTCTTCCAGACTTGCAACTGATTTGCGATAACTTGTATATTCATTCTGCCACTCGCGGCGTCACAATGCTCGCGTCAGCGCCAGCAGCGCACTCGTGGCCATGCAGGCGGACCCAAGGCTCAGCACCGTCCAACGCCAGTCGTTCACTCGTTTCATAAGCTTTTTCTAGAATTCCTTCCGTCCGAACCGGTACCGCAAACCCACTCGCGCCGTGCGTCCATAGTCCGGCCGGTCAAACGTCGGCGTCGCGTACTGCAGCTTTCCATCGCGGCTGTCGTTGAAGTTGTCCACCGCTACGAACGTCTCAAAACCCTTGGGCCACGACTTTGCGACATACGCATCCCAGATCTGGAATGGAAGTCCGCGCGTCGTGTTCGTCAGTTGCCAGTGGCTGTAGAAAGAACCTCGCACATTCGCCGACAATCCCCACTTCGGAATCGAATAATCGGCCCGCACCACGCCCGTGTGACGATGCCGTTGCAACAGCGCCGCCCCCGTCAAACGGTCCTTCGCGTTGAGGAACGTGTACGCGCCATACACGCGCAACCGCCGCGTGAACGCGTATTCGCCATCCAACTCCACGCCCCGCGTAAAGATGCGCGACTGGTTATAGTACAGAAACGTCTGCCGCCCCAGCAGCGGATTGAAGATCGGTTCGATCTGGTACTGCGCCAGCAGCGCGTTCAATTGATCCACCGTCGTCGGCGTACCCACGTTGCGCGTATCGATCAGGTCGCGAACATTGTTGCGGAAAAGCGTCGCGCCCAGGCGGTACCGCGTCTTCCGGAACGTTAAACCCGTCTGCCAACTCTGACTGTATTCGGGCTTCAGATGCGTGTTGCCGATCACCTGATAAAAGCTCGCCGGATTCGCGAACCGGTAGTACAACTGCCCCAGATCCGGCGCGCGGAACCCCATGCCGAACGAACCGCGCAGGATCAGCGAATCGTTCAACCGGTAGATCAGTCCCACCTTCGGAACCGCCGCGTTGCCGAACCGGCTATGATCGGTGATGCGCCCGCCGGCCGTCGCCGTCAGCCTCTTGTACGTCCACTTGTCCTGGATCCAGAAGTCGCGCGCCGTAATCTGCTGGCCGATGTTGTCGCCCGCCACGCGATTCACGCCGCGGTACAGAATCTGCACCCATTCGGCGCCGCCCTGCACCAGGTGTTGCGACCCGAACTGATGGCTCAGCGTCGCGTCCAAACGGTTCATGCGCTCGTTGAGATTCGCCGCGCTGGTCACGCCGCCCGTCAACGGAGTGGTGTAACTATCCTCGTCGTACCTCGCCGTGTAACCGCGAAATTGCAGCGTCGTCGCCGCGCCGGGAACCCAGTCCCCAACCACCGCGTACGATTGATTCTTGTCGATGCTGTCGCCGTTCACAAGCCCGGTTTCCGCCGCGTTGCGGCCCTGTTCGCGATTCCGGTACGCGTTCGCCGTAAACCCGATGCCGAACTTCGGCGTCGCCTGAAATCGCGTCTTGAACAGAATGTCGTCGCGTTTCACCTGCGGCCCCACCGTCGTCGGCGAATTCGCAATCAGCGAGTACGAATCCATGCGGCTGTTGCCCAGGTTCAGGTACGCGTACCCGCGCCCGCGCCGTCCGCCGATATCCGCGCGGCCGTCGAACATCCCCAGGCTGCCGCCGGACAGGACCAGCCCGCCTTCGATCGGCGACCCCGGTTCCTGCGTGATCATGTTGATCACGCCGCCGATCGCATCGCTTCCATACAGCGACGACGACGTACCCTTGGCCACCTCGATCCGGTTCAACCGTCCCGACGACTGCCGGTTCAAGTTCACCACGCCGCTCTTGACGCCGCGCGCGCCCAGCACCGGCAATCCATCCTGCAGCACCAGCACCTGCCGCGAATCGATGCCTTGAATTTGTTCGCCGCCCACCGTCGACGTGCTGCCGCGCCGCACCAGCACGCCCGGCATCTCCTGCAGCAGATCGGACACGCGTTCGTAACCCGTGTTCACCATCTGCTCGCGCGTCAAGACGTCCACCTTGGTCGCCGACTCTTCCTGCAGTTCTTCGGTGCGCGACCCGCTCACCACGGTTCCCGACGACGTCAACATCGTCGGCTGCAGCAGTACGTCCGCCGTCGCCGAGCCCGCCTGCAGTACGCCTTCGCCTTCCATTCCATCGGCCTTCGCGCGCAAGAGGTACTCGCCATCCGATGGCAGCGCGACCGAGCAAACACCCGTGCCGCTCTGCGTCGTGCAGCGAACCTCCACGCCGCGCGCCTGATTGCGGACCGTCACTTCAGCGCCCGCCACCAGCAGGTTCTGTCCGTCCTTACCACGCAACTCGACCATACGTTGCTGCTGTTGCGCGAACAACCCGGCAGCGGCGGCGCACAAGAATGCGCAAGATGCTATTCGCACGACCGGGCGCTTTCTTGCATCCGCGCAAAGTTAGAGGCGCTGGACGGGCGGCAACAAAAAATCGCTCGCGCTTCCGGGTGATAGGCAAGCATCCACGGCTGAGGCATCGAATACGCTCCTTCGGTGCGAACGAAGCGCAGCGGTACCAAAGGCCGTTCCACTACAATGAGGGAGTCGCGGCCGGTTCGCGCTGGCTCGTGATGACTGGGCCGCCCGGTGCAAGTCTCGCAAAGATTGCCGGGCGGCTTCCAACTGCTTTGTGGCGACTGCAAGTCAGTTGCAGAAACGCTCTTCACAAAGAATAAGACTCTTTTGGTCCGGGAATCAATAGCCGGCCCGTAAAAATTCTGTAACAGCGATATCCTGGTGACATGGAGTCCATTCCCTCAATGGCCCGTCCCTCCCTGTTCGCAGGCGATTAAGCTCCCGCCGCGCGCACGTGTTCTGTTCGTTCGCACTCATCCATTCATCAAAGATCCAAGGAGCTTCCCATGTCGCTGCCTCATTTGGTAACCCCCTCTTTACCGGGACCCAAAGCCGCGAGCATCATCGCTCGCGATCACGCCGTACTTTCGCCGTCCTACACCCGCGGCTATCCGCTGGTGGCCGAAAAAGGCGAAGGCGCCATCATCACCGATGTCGACGGCAATCGTTTTTTGGACTGCAATGCCGGCATCGCCGTTGTCGCCGCCGGACACTGCCACCCTCGTGTCGTCGAGGCCATTCAAACCCAGGCCGCCCGCCTGATCCACATGTCCGGCACGGACTTTTATTACGAAAACATGGTGGAACTGGCCGAAAAACTGGCCCGCCTCGCCCCCGGTGGACCCGCCGTGCCCCGCCGCGTCTACTTCGGCAACTCCGGTACCGAAGCCGTGGAAGCCGCCATCAAAATGGCCCGCTACCACACCGGGCGCGACAAATTCATCGCGTTTTACGGCGGTTTTCACGGCCGAACGATGGGTTCCCTATCGTTAACCGGCAGCAAAGCCGTCCAGAAAAAAGGCTTTGGCCAACTGCTCGGCGGCGTCCACCACATCCCGTACGCGAACTGTTACCGCTGCGCCTACAACAAGACCCCCGACACCTGCGCCGTCGATTGCGTCAAGGTTCTGGAGGACACCGTGTTCCGCCAGGTACTGCCGCCCAACGAGGTCGCGGCCATCATGCTGGAACCCATCCAGGGCGAAGGCGGCTACGTCGTCCCGCCGCAAAAATTCTTCGACGAGCTGAAGCGCGTCGCGGAAAAATACGGCATTTTGCTAATGTTCGACGAGGTCCAGAGCGGGATGGGTCGCACCGGCAAGATGTGGGCCGCCGAGCATTTTCAGGATGCGATCCCCGACATCATGACAGTCGCCAAAGGCATCGCCAGCGGCCTGCCTCTGTCGGCCACCATCGCCAAAACCCAGTACATGCAGTGGACCCCGGGAGCCCACGCCTCCACTTTCGGAGGCAACCCGGTAGCCTGCAGCGCCGCCCTCACGACGTTGGAATTGCTGGAAGAAAGCCTGATGCAAAACGCGGCCACCGTCGGCGAACACATCCTGAACCGCCTCCGCGATTGGCCCGCCCGCTTCCCCAGCGTAGGCGACGTCCGCGGCCGAGGCCTCATGATCGGCTTCGAACTCGTCAAGGACCAGCAGACGAAGGAACGCAACCCCGAACTCCGCAACAACCTCGAACAGGCGGCCTTCCGCAAAGGTGTCTTGATTCTGGGCTGCGGCCCCAACAGCATCCGCCTCTGTCCGCCGTTGGTGATCACAAAGGACCAGGCGGATTTCGTTGTCGACACGCTCGAAGACTGCCTGACGGCGCTAGGCGGCTAATGAGCGATACTCTTGAGGAAACGGCCATGAACACCGATCGCCTCAAGCGAATCACAGTCGAACCCGGCAAATGCGGTGGCCGCCCTTGTATTCGCGGTTACCGCATCCGCGTCACGGACGTCTTGGAATTGCTCGCCAACGGCGCGTCATTCGAAGAAATCCTCAAGGATTATGACTTCCTCGAGGAAGAGGACATCTACGCGGCAATCGAGTATGCGGCGGTGCAACTCGCCCAGTATCCGGTCGCCCAAGCGTCGTGAGGTTCCTCGTTGACAATCAACTTCCACTAGCGCTTGCAAAGATGCTCGTCGCTCGAGGTGTGGAATGCGTTCACGTTCGCGAACTTGATATGGCGCAGTCAGCGGACTCGTTGATCTGGCGGCATGCGATTGCACGAGAGTACATCATCATCAGCAAAGATCAGGATTTTCGAGACCTCGCAATTCGCACGAATGGCCAGTGCCGCATGATCTGGATTCGAACGGGAAACTGCCGCGTCGCAAAACTGCTCGACCTCGTCTCAGCGGCCTGGAGTGAAATTGTCATCGCGCTCGAATCTGGCGAGACGATAGTCGAATTGCGAGATTAATCCGCTTTTGTCCGACGTCGCGAGGCGGCTAATGAGCGATACTCTTGAGGAAACGGCCATGAACTCCGATCGCCTGAAGCGAATCACAATCGAACCCGGCAAATGTGGCGGACAGCCATGCCTTCGCGGCATGCGCTTCCGCGTCACGGACGTATTGGACCTGCTCGCCAGCGACATGACGTTCGACCAAATTCTCGCGGATTATCCATACCTCGAACGCGAGGACATCCTCGCCGCGGTCGAGTACGCCTCTTCCTGACATTCATCGCGCGCACACGCGGCAGGATCTCGACAGTCTTCCTCCCACCCATGACCACCCGCCTCATCGCCGGCGTACTCCTCTCGCTCCTCACCATCGCCTCTTACGCCGCCTATACCGTCCATTCCGTGAACCAAATGCGCGCGGTGGAAACCAACATCGTCGAACGCAACCGTCGTGCCTCCCTGCAACTCATTCGCATCCAGAGCGACCTCAACGCCCTCGCCCTCGCCATGCGCGACATGCAGGACCCCGCTCCCTCGCACCCGTACGGCATCTCCGCCTGGCGAGGCCAATTCCAGCGCATCCGCGAGAACCTCGATGATGCCCTCCGCAAGGAAACCGAACTCAACGCCGGCCGTCGCGACCCCGCCCAAGTCCTGTTCCTCAAGTCCTCACTCGACCAGTTCTGGACCACCTCCGAACAACTCTTCGCCACCGGTGACCTCGC
>JAFDVT010000667.1 GCA_018268875.1 Acidobacteriota bacterium | reverse complement strand
CGGCCGTCTTCAGAACCTTCGCCAGAGTGGCATCCATCTGCCCGTTTTGCGACCAGATTTGTTGATCGCGAAACAGCGCATCGCATACATTGCGGTACTGGCCAAGCTTGTCGGCCGCGCACGCATACAGCGCCGCCTGACGGGCATAAGGATGCATCGGCAGTGGGAATTCATGATGCACAAGCTGCACGCGTCCTGACGCCACGTATTCATTCCGCAGTTCGCGAATCGTACCTTCGTGCAGTTGCTTGCAGCCCGGACATTGAAAATCGCTGAACACTTCCACGCGGACGCGGGTGCCGAAAACACCTTCCACGCGCCCGGTTTGGGCAAAGGAAGGCAACGCCGCGGCGGCAGCGGAAACGGACAGAAGGAGCGAACGCCGGTCAATCATCATACTCGTCTTATCGTACAGACGAAGACAACGGCGGATTGGTGTCAAAGGTGCATAATAAAGACATGCTGCGGCGAACGTTCGTCTTCGGAACCTTTTCCACAGGCTATCTGCTAGCGGATAAGGGCAGTTCCAACACCGGCGAGCACTTGGTGCATCGTTCCTCGATCACCGGAGCCTGCCTGCAACCGGAATCGCTTGTCTACCTGCCTCCGGACCACCGTCGCGAAAAGAAGAAAGCTCCTTTGCTGGTATGGCTGCACGGCGCGTCGCTTCGTGGCGACGACGTACAGATGCTGCACAAGTACGGACCTCCTTCAGTGGCGGACCGGCGCGGCGATTTTCCGTTCGTGGTTCTTTCGCCCCAATGCCCCGCGGGTCAATTGTGGACGGCGGACGCGGCCTGCCTGATGAGCCTGGTGGACGAGGCGATCGTGGAATACGGCGTCGATCCAAGGCGCGTGTATCTCACCGGCCTTAGCATGGGCGGCGGTGGCGCGTGGTTCCTCGGCTCGCAATATCCGCACCGCTTTGGCGCCGTGGTTCCGATGTGTGGACCGACGCAGCCGCAACAATGGGCGGAAGGTCTGCGGCACATGCCCGTGTGGTGTTTTCACGGGGAAAAGGACAAGGTTGTCCCGCTCCGCCGGTCACGCGACATGGTGCAGGCTCTCAAAAAGATCGGGAACAAGGCCAAGTTCACGATCCTGAAGGGCAAGGGTCACGACATTACGGCGCAGTACAACAATGACGACATCTACGATTGGATGTTGTCCAAAAAAGTAAAGTCCTAACCAACTGCAGGGAAACGCGCCTTTCTGCACGACTGTCCCCGCCGGAAGCGAGTCAGCTGATTCGCTGCGGGCATGCAGATCGACCAGACACGGTTCCGACTGAAGCCGGACCAGTTTTTTCCTGCGGAACAGAAGAAGGACTTGATTGTCCTGCATTTCACCGCCGGCACCACGGCTTCGGGGGCGCATGCCACGTGGATCACGCCCGTCAACGGCCGGCAGCAGCGCGTGGCGACCGCGTACGTCGTCGATCTGGACGGCACGGTGTACGAATTCTTTCCGCCCTCGGACTGGGCCTACCACCTCGGCATGAAGACCGGCAATCCAGGCTGGATCCAGGACAAACGTTCGATCGGGATCGAGATCGTCAATCCTGGCCCGTTGAAGGCCGTGGGCGATGCCCTGCACTGGTATCCGCAAAACTTCGGCGTCGAATGGTGCAAGAAGACCGACGCCAAGAAATATGTGGCCGCCAACTATCGCGGCTATGACTTTTATGCGGCGTTTCCGGAAGCGCAGCAGGAGGCCGTTCGCGAACTCGTAGCCCAGCTTGCCGATCGGTTTTCGATCCCCAAACTGTTGCCGCCGGAGAAGAAGCGTACCGCGTTCGACCCCGGCTTTTTCCAACAGTTTCAAGGCATCGCGTCACACCAGAACCTGCGCGCCGACAAAGTGGACATTGGCCCCGCGTGGGATTGGGCGGCTCTTGCGGCGCGGCTACAGCGATCCTAGGTCAACGGGTTCGAGATTGGCCGGATCGAGTTGCAGTTCGGCGATGGCCGCGACGTTCTGCTGAATCGTGGCGCAGATCTGTTCGAGCGGCAGGTCGTTATCGTCAAAACCGAACGGCCCTTCGATTTCCACGCCGATTTCTTCGATGCCGAAAAAGATGTAGGCGACCAGGAAGACATCGAGAATTGTGGTCCAGCCGTAGGTTTCGACGAGGGCGAACGGCAGCGTAAAGCAATAGACGATCAGCGCGCGGCGCAAGTGGATCACATACGCGAAAGGGAGCGGCGTTTTGCGGATTCGCTCGCAGCCGCCCAGGTAATCGACCAGAAGCTGGATGTTCTGATCGAGCATCTGTAGGACAATATCGGTGATCTCGCCTTTCTTGTATGCCTCCTGCAGGCAGTGGGTCAGTTCCTGCGACACCAGGAGGCCGGTATGCTTCGATTCGCGCGCCGCTTCCACGCGGTCGAGCGGCAGGTAGCGTTCGGCGGCGCCAAGCCCGGGGACACCGCGAAGGCCGTTCATCGCGGCGTAGGGGAATGCGGCGGTCCAGCGCGCGAGGCGAGACAGCAGCGCCGGATCGGCGGCAAGGTGCGCTTTGCCGAGACGGACGAGATTGCGGGTTTCGTTCACCATGCCGCCCCACAGCTTGCGGCCTTCCCAGAACCGGTCGTAGGAAGCGTTGGT
>JAFDVT010000666.1 GCA_018268875.1 Acidobacteriota bacterium | reverse complement strand
GCCGAAGTCGTATACCGCGACGATGCCGTTCTGCCGCTTGTCCAATCCGTAGGCCAGCGCCGCCGCCGTAGGTTCGTTCCCCAACCGCAGCACTTCCAATCCCGCGATTCGGCCGGCGTCTTTGGTCGCCTGGCGTTGCGCGTCGTTGAAGTACGCGGGCACGGTGATCACGGCCTGCGTGATCTCTTCGCCATTGAAGTACGCTTCCGCATTACGCTTGATTTCGCGCAGAATAAACGCTGAAATCTCGGGCGCGGTGAACGTCTTTTCGCCCAATTGCAGGCGAATCACGCCTTCCGACGGCACCACGCGGAACGGAAACAGCTTCACTTCCTCGGCGATGTCTTCGGCGCCGCGGCCCATCAGGCGCTTCACCGAATATACGGTGCGTTCCGGGTGCGACACCAGCAGCGCGCGGGCGTTTTCGCCAGCCACGACATCGGCGCCCAGGTTCGACACAACCGACGGAACAATCGCGCCTCCGGTAGCCGTGGGAATGATCTTGGGACCCGTCAGGTCCATGTACGCGCCCAGCGAATTCGTAGTGCCAAGGTCGATGCCGATGATCCGCCTGGTCTCACCGAAATCGATTTGAAAGGTACTCATAAGGATGACGAATCTATTTTCTGTACGAGGTTTTCGATATACCGCCGCCGGTTCAACACGCCGCGGATCTGTTGCAGGTCGTCACGGGATTGCGACGCGTCGTAGGCCGCGAACAGGCTCTGCAACCCGCCGTCGATTTCCCCGAGCATCGCCGCGAACTTCGCGCGGAACCCGTCCAACTGCTCGCGGTCGGACTCTTCCAAGGCCATGTTCAATTCGAACACTTCTTCAAGCAATTCCGGTGGAACGTCCTTGGTGCGCTGTTCGCCGATGTCGAAGCCGTGCTGCTTGAGCACATATTCGGCGCGGCGAACCGGGTCCTTCAACGTACGAAGCCCGTCGTTGAGCACAGACGTTTTTTCAAGCGCCTGCTGCTGCTCTTCGACGGGCCTTCTGGTAAAGCGATCGGGGTGCAATTCGCGGCTCAGTTGATAAAACCGCCGCTGCAACTCTTCCGCATCGAGCGCGAGCTTCGGCTCCATGCCAAACGCCTCGAAATAGGTCATGGCTAGGCCGAAAACGAGGTTCCGCAGCCACAGCTTTTCTTGGCGTGCGGATTCTCAAACGCAAAACCCGACTGGATGAGCGAATCCTTCCAGTCCAGCGTCATGCCGTCCAGGAATTTCATGCTCTTCGGGTCGATGTACACATGCACGGGCTGGCCGGACTTCTCATCCTCGAACTTGAAGATGTTGTCCGTGGGGCGAGGCTGTTTGTCGAACTTGAACTGGTAGCTCAAGCCGGAACAACCGCCCCCCAGAACGCCCAGACGCAAGCCGCCTCCGCCGACGCCATGTTTTACGAAGGCTTCGTGAATTTTGCCTACAGCCTTGGGAGTTACCTCGATCATGATTTATGCCGTGACAGCGCCCGCCGGCGTGCGCTTCTCTTCCTTCGCCTTGTAGTCCGCAATGGCCGCCTTGATGGCGTCTTCGGCAAGCACGGAACAGTGAATCTTCACCGGCGGCAGAGCCAGTTCGGCGACGATTTCCGTATTCTTGATGGCCAGCGCTTCGTCCACGCTCTTGCCGCGCAGCCATTCGGTGGCCAGCGACGAACTTGCGATCGCCGAACCGCAGCCGAACGTCTTGAACTTCGCGTCGTCGATGATGCCGGTCTCCGGATTCACCTGAATCTGCAGCTTCATGACGTCGCCGCATTCCGGTGCGCCGACCATGCCCGTACCGACGTTCGGATTGCTCTTATCGAGCGATCCGACGTTGCGGGGATTGTTGTAGTGATCGAGAACTTTGTCGGAATAAGCCATGGTGTAAGTCTCCTATTGAATCTAGTGGGCGGTCCACTGGACCTTGCTCAGATCCACGCCTTCCTTGAACATCTCGTAGAGCGGCGAGAGTTCGCGCAATTTCTTGACAACGTCGATTACCTTGTCGGCGACGTAATCAACCTCTTCTTCGGTGGTGTAGCGGCCGAGTCCGAAGCGGATCGAACTGTGCGCCAGGTCGTCGCCCGCGCCCAGAGCCTTCAACACGTAGCTGGGTTCCAGCGTTGCCGACGTGCAGGCCGAACCGCTCGACACCGCGACGTCGTTGATGCCCATCAGCAGGCTTTCGCCTTCGACGTAGGCAAAGCTGACGTTCAGGTTGTGCGGCAGATGGTGATCCATGTTGCCGTTGATGTAGACTTCGTCGAGCTCGGCGAACAGCTTGTCCTTCAGCTTGTCGCGCAGGAAGCTCAAACGGCGGCTCTCTTCGGCCATTTCCTTATTGCAAAGCTCGCAAGCTTCGCCAAGACCGACGATGCCCGGCACGTTCAGCGTACCCGAACGCATGCCGCGTTCGTGGCCGCCGCCCTGCATTTGCTCGGCAAGACGGACGCGCGGGTTGCGGCGGCGTACATACAGCGCGCCCACACCCTTGGGACCGTACAGCTTGTGACCGGAAATCGACAACAGATCGATGCCGTCCTTCTGGACGTTGATCGGAATCTTGCCCGCCGCCTGCACCGCGTCGGTGTGGAACAGGATGCCCTTTTCCTTGGCGATTTTCGAAATTTCCTGCACCGGCTGGATCACGCCGATCTCGTTGTTGGCATACATGATCGAGATCAGAATCGTCTTGTCGGTGATGGCGTCGCGCAACTGCTGCAAGTCCACCAGGCCATCGGTCTGCACCGGCAGATACGTCACCCGGAAGCCGTCTTTTTCGAGCCTCTTGCAGGTGTCCAGAATCGCCTTGTGCTCGGTCGCCGCGGTGATGATGTGATTGCCCTTTTCGGCATACATCTGGGCCACGCCTTTGAGAGCCAGATTGTTGGATTCGGTGGCGCCGCTGGTGAACACGATCTCCTTGGCGTCCGCGCCAATCAGATCGGCCACCTGCTTGCGGGCCTTTTCCACTGCCTCTTCCGCCTGCCAGCCAAACGCGTGGTTGCGGCTGGCGGCGTTGCCGAAGATTTCGGTAAAGTACGGCGTCATCGCGGTGAATACGCGCGGATCCATCCGCGTCGTCGCGTGACTGTCCATGTAAATCGGGAACTTAAGAGACATGTGATTTCCTATTTGGATGCGGCGGGGGCCGCCGACAATGCATACAACTTTGTCGCCGCTATGGACGGCATGGGCATTTCATCCGCCGCCAGATCCTGAATCGTAATACCGCCGAGCAACTTCAAAATGCCTTCGTGAACTTTGCGCAGCGGTTCCCGCACGTTGCAGGTTCCGGCGATCACACAGGCTTTGTTGTCCGAGCCCCCATGCTGCGTAAAGCAATGCGTCAGAATGATCGGCCCGTCAATTGCGCGAATCACTTCGAGCGTCGAAATATCACGCGCTTCCCGGGCTAGCCGGTACCCGCCGTTGTTGCCCTGCTCCGACCGCAAAAACCCTGACTTGTTCAACTTTTGCAGGATTTTCGCCAGCAGCGGCAGCGGAATGTGATACGTCTCCGCGATTTCCTTGGCGCTGGCCACACCTTGGCTGGCATTCACGGCCAAATGCTTCAACGCAATCAGACCGTAATCCGCTTTCTTGGTCAGCTTCAACATGGCATTGCTCCGCTTCCAGCATACCCAATACGACTAATAATGTCCAACAAGACATTTTTGATCCTATTTCAGGGTAGTTCGAGTTTACCACAGACCATCCAAAGGCCAACCCCTTTGCGCCGAAGAAAAAAACGGATACCATGTCCGGCAGTCTTTCATCTCGGGGCCACGTCGCCCTGGATTGCTTCAGCCGTACCTTAAGGAGTAGAGTTCCCAGATGAGCCGATTTTTAAAAGCAGCGCTCTGCTATGCGCTGCTCGCAACGGCCACGCTATCGTTTGCCCAAACTTTGGGCGACATTAGCGGCGAGGTCAAGGATCCCAGTGGCGCCATCTTGCCAGGTGTCACCGTAACAATCACCAACGCAGCCACGAACGCATCACGTTCCACCGTCAGCAACGACTCTGGATTGTATACGTTTCCCGCCCTGCAGCCCGGTCTTTATAACATCACGGCCGAGCTCAAGGGTTTTAAGAAGTATTCGCAGAACGGCATCGAACTGCAAGTGCAGGCCAATCTCCGTTTGGACATCCCTATGTCTGTCGGAGACGTCAGCGAAATTTTGGAAGTTACAGCCCAGGGCGCCCAACTGGCCACAGAAAACGCCACGGTGGGTACTGTCGTCGAACAAAAGCGTATCGTCGAACTGCCCATCAACGGCCGCAACTACCTGTCGCTTGCCGGTCTCGCGCCCAATGTAAGCGCCGGGTTCCCTTCCGCAGGCCAGGCTGACGGACGCCAGGGCGGCGATCGCGCCAACCAGAACATCTCTGTCGCCGGCATGCGCAACCAGTTCAACCGGTTTACGCTCGACGGCGTCGAAAACACCGACCCGAACTTCAACACCTACGT
>JAFDVT010000665.1 GCA_018268875.1 Acidobacteriota bacterium | reverse complement strand
TGGTGGACTGGGGCACGATCGGCAGTTCGTAGCGGAGGCCGTAGGTGAGCGTCAGCTTCGAGCTCAACTGCCACTTGTCCTGCACGAAGAAGCCGTAGCGCCACTGGTAGCCGCCACCGGGGAACAACGGACCGGGGGTGGTGATGGCTTGGGGGATACCCAGGAGGAAGTCCGCCGCGGAGAAGCCGGAGAGCTGACCGTTGAAGGTGAAGCCGCCGCGCGGATTGTTGTTCGCCGTGCGGTTGGTGGTCACCTTGCGGCTATCGATACCGGCGACGATGTTGTGCGCCGACTTGATGATCGAAAAGCTGTCCGAGATCTGATAGGTCGTATCGTTCTGGAACCAGTTGGTGGAGCCCATGAAGTCTCCGCCGATGGCCATGAAGTTGGTGATGCCCATCGATGGCAGACCGGGGTTGTTGGCGTCCGAAGTGAAGCCGGGGATGCCGAGCTTCGTGGTGGCGTCGGACGGATACTTTCCACCGGCGGTGAAGAAGTTCAACGAGTCGATGGTGGTCTTTTGACGGCCAAAGCGGAAGTCATTCACCAGCGAGGAATTAAAGATGCGGGTGTAGCCGATCACGAAGTTGCGGTCGCCCACCGGCTGGTCATAGCCGTTGTAGGGGTTGGCGGCTTCGTTTTTCAGCGTCGTGTCGCCGAAAGCGTAGCGGAAGAAGAAGCGGTTCTTTTCGCCGAGCGATTGGTCCAGGCGTCCCAGGAACTGGTTCGTCCGGTTGTTGTTGGCGACGTTGACGTTGTAGTTGTTGGTGTAGATGTTGGTGGTGCCAGGCCCATTCGGCAGGGGCATGTACGCCAGGGCGCGCAGGGCGATCGGCGAAATGTCGCTGGTGGGAATGATGTTGCCCGCATACGCTTCGCCGGTGCGCGGATTCCGCACGGCGCTGGCCACTTCGCTGAAGTTGCCGGTGCGCATCAGGGGCGTGAATACGCTGGCGATCGAGGGAGACTGCGTGCTCGAACGGAGGGATTCCCAACCGAACATAAAGAAGGTCTTGTTGCGGCCGTCGTACAGTTTGGGGATCACGACGGGGCCATTGAACTGGACGCCGTACTGGTTCTGGCGGAGCGGCGGTTTGTTGGCGCCGGCGCGGAGGAAGAACGGCTTGGCATCGAGCTTGTCGTTGCGGAGGAATTCGAAAACGGCGCCGTGAACGTCATTGCTGCCGCTCTTGGTGACCATGTTGATCTGGACGCCGAGATAGCCGCCGTACTGGGCGGGGTACGTACCAGTTTGAACCTGCACTTCCTGGATGGCGTCGACACTGGGCCGGAACGTCGTGGTGGTGATCAGGTTGTTCATGATGCTCACACCGTCGAGCGAAACGCTGTTGGTGATTTCGCGGAGGCCGGCGCCGATGTAGCCTTCGCCGCCACCGGGGTTGCCAGCCGCGCCCTTAAACCCGGCGATCACCGCGGGCGTGGTCAACGCGAGCTTCATCGGGTTGCGGCCGTTCAGCGGAAGTTCCGAAGTCGCCTTGGTCGAGATGACTTCGTTCATCGACGCTTCGTCGGTCTTGATCGGGGGGATGTCGGCGGTGACTTCGACGCTGGTTTCAACAGAGCCGACTTTCATCGCGAAATCCGCGCGGACGGTCTGGTTGGCCGAAAGCGCGATGTCCTTGGTGGACATGGTGGTAAAGCCGGTTTTCTTCACGGTAACCGTGTAGGTTCCGGCCTTGAGGAATTGAAATTCGTAAGCGCCAGTGGTGTTGGTGGTTGCGGAAACGGTTTCGGAGGTGCCCTGGTTGAGCAGCATGACCTGGGCGGCATCCATGGCCGCGCCCGATGCGTCCGTCACGTTTCCCACGATGGAAGTGTTGCTGGCTAGCTGTGCCAGCGCCGGGAAAGACGAGACCAGCAGGCAAGCGATCGCAGCGCCAGCCCCCAGCCGACTCTTCGGTGTTTTCATTTAGACTCCCTCTGCTTTGTATCTGCTTCGTAGCGATCGTAACCTCTACGAATGCAGTGCACTATTTTAGCAACTGCGCTCCACACAACTGAAACGGGGAGTCTAACCGACTAGACGAATTCACATCTCATGCTGGACGAGGTCTTCGAACGTTTCGCGTTCGCGGACGACTTTCCAGGACGCTCCGTCCACCAAAACCTCGGCGGCGCGGGGCCGCGAGTTGTAGTTGGAAGACATCACAAACCCGTAGGCGCCGGCGTTGCGGATGGCCAGAAGCTCGCCGATTTCCACAGCCTTCATGTCGCGATCCTTGGCCAGAAAGTCGCCGGATTCGCAGACGGGGCCGACGATATCGGCGGAGACCGAGGGGCGGTCCATGGGCAGATGCACCGGCTGGATCTCATGATAGGCCTGGTACAGGGCGGGGCGCATGAGGTCGTTCATGGCGGCGTCGACGACGGTAAAGAGCTTGGCGCCATTGTGTTTCTGCAGGATGACACGGGTGAGCAGGACGCCGGCTTCGGCCACCAGGGACCGGCCGGGTTCGACGGTGACGTGCAGGTTCCGGCCAGCGAGCCTGGCGTTCAGATGGCCAATGTAGTCCGGAATCGACGGAGTTGCGTCGCCGGGCTTGTAGCCGATGCCGAGTCCGCCGCCGAGATCGACGTTGGTGATGCGAAGTCCTTGCGCGCGCAGGCGCTCGATCAGGGCGAGGACGCGGTCCACGGCCTCGAGCATCGAAGTAGGATTCAGGATCTGCGAACCAATGTGGCAACTGACGCTATCCACCACGAGGCCAGGAAGTTGGCTGGCTTTGCGGTAGGCGTCTTCAGCGAGCGCGATGTCGATACCGAACTTGTTTTCTTTAAGGCCTGTGGAAATGTAAGGGTGCGTGGCGGCGTCGACATCGGGGTTGACGCGCAGGGCGATGCGGGCCTCTTTCCCCTGGCGCGAGGCGCATTCGGAGATCCATTCGACTTCGGTTTCCGACTCGCAGTTGAAGGTCTGGATGCCGGACTTGAGCGCGTAGTCGATTTCGGCGAAGGTCTTGCCGACGCCGGAAAAGACCACTTGCGCGGGGTCGCCGCCGGCACGGAGGACGCGGTATAGTTCGCCGGCCGAGACGATGTCGAACCCGGCGCCAGCCTGGGCGAGCAGGCGCAGAACCGAGATGTTGCTGTTGGCCTTGACGGCGTAGCAGACGGTATGCGGCTGGGCGGCGTCGAAGGACGAGTCGTATTCCAGGAACCGCGAAAGAATGTCGGCGGCGGAGTAGACGTAGCAGGGAGTGCCGGCCGATGCGGCAATTTCTGCCAGCGGTACCGATTCGCAGTAGAGCGAACCGTTGCGATAGTCGAAGCTCATGGATTAGGTTTCGGAAACTTTGATAGCGATTAAGGTCTGGTCATCGAAGACCGCTTCGTGACCCATGTAGCGGTCGAGATCGGCGAAAATACCTTCGGCAATCTTGCGCGCGGGTTCCTTGTGAAAACGCCGGAGAGCCTCGGGCAGGCGATTGCGGCCGTATTCTTCGGGATGGGAACCCTGTTGATCCTGGATGCCGTCAGAGTACAGCAGCAGTACGTCGCCAGGCTTGGCGTCGAACACCACCTCGTCGTAATCGCGGTCGTCGAGCAGGCCGACGGGCACACCTTCGACGCGGGGCATCAGGATTTCACCACCACGGCAGATCATGGGCGGAATGGCGCCGGCATTGGCCATGGTGAACCGGCGTTTGGAGGCGTCCCAAAGCATGAGCAGGAGCGAGACGTACTGGGCGTCCACCTTGCGTTCCATCAGTGCTTCGTTGAGAGCCTTCATCAATTGCGCGGGGCTGCGGCGGCTGGGCGATAGCGTTCGCAACAGGCCGCTGGTAAGCGCGCCATACAGAGCGGCCGCGGCGCCTTTACCGCTGACGTCGCCACAGGCGAGGATCGAATAGGAATCGCCGTATTCGAAGAAGTCGAAGACGTCGCCGGTGATTTCGCGGGCGGCTCGAGCTTGCACGTAGATTTCGAGTCCACGGATCACCGGGGCGCGGCGCGGCAACAGCGTACGTTGCAGTTTGCGCGCCGCCTTCATGTCGTCTTCGAGAGTTTGTTCGCGCTGCCGGAGTTCCTCGTAAAGACGCGCGTTTTCGACCGAACTGGCAACCTGGGGCGCAAGCAGGTTGAGCATGCGGACGTGATCTTCGGTGAAGTGGCCGATGCGGTCGCTTTCGATGTCGAGGACGCCGACCACGCGGTCCTGCAGGATGAGCGGGACGGCCACTTCGCTGCGCATGTCGGGATGCGAAGGGATGTAGCGCGGGTCGAGCATTGTGTCCTTGACGCGGACGGCTTCGCGCGATTGGGCGGCCGCTCCGGTGATGCCCTTGCCGAGCGGGATGTTGTCGATTTCGACGCGCTTGTCGTACCGCTGGCTGAAGCGTACGCGGAGCACGGCGCGTTCGATGTCCAGCAGGTAGACGCTGAAGGCATCGAAATTGATCAGGGCGCGCAGCGTCAATGCGATCTTGCGGAGCAGTTCGTCAAGATCGAGGATCGAACTGAATTCCTGGGACAGATGAGCCAGGATTTTCAGCGTGCGGTTCTGGCGTTCGACACGGCGGTACAGACGCGCGTTTTCGATGGACGAGGCGACGCGCGAAGCGATCAGACGAAGCAGCGCGCGGTCCTGTTCGCTGTACGCCTTGAGGCGCGTAGCCTGCAGGTCGATGACGCCGACCAGTTTGCCGCGGGCGATCATCGGAACGGCGAGTTCGGACCGTACGGCGTCAATCGCGTTGAGGTAGCGCGGATCCTTGCGCACATCGTCGACGGAGATGGGCAAGCGCGTGGCGGCGGCCGCCCCGGTGATGCCTTCGCCGATGCGGATGATCGTGGACTTTACGACCTCGTCGCGATGGCCGATGGAAAAGCGAATACGCAGCGCGTTCTGCTTCTCGCTATAGAGAAGGATGGCGATGACGTCGGACGGGATGACCTCGCGGCAGATCGACGCGACGTTGCCAAGAAGCTGATCGAGGTCGATGGTTTCGGCCGTGACGTTGGCGACTTCAAGCATGAAGTCCAACAGTTCCGCGCGTTCGCGAAAACGGGCCTTTTTGGGGCCCGCCGGGGCGGTGGCCGTCTTTTTGGCGCTGGCCATCCGATTAGTAGCCCGCACCCGAGCCGGTGGGGCTTGTCGTAGGCTTGCCCGAGGCGGCGGCTTCCATAATTTTGACGCTGGCGCTGGCGCCAATGCGAGTGGCCCCGGCGGCGGCCATGGTCTTGAGGTCGTCGAGACTGCGGATGCCTCCAGACGCCTTGACGCCCAGGTTCGGGCCAACGATGGAACGCATCAGTGCGATGTCGGCGGCAGTGGCTCCCCCGGTGGAAAAGCCAGTCGAAGTCTTAACAAAGTCCGCGCCCGCAAGCTTCGAGAGCGTGCTGGCAATTGCTTTTTCACTGTCGTTCAACAACGAGGTTTCGAGGATGACTTTGACGATCGCGCCCTTGGCATGGGCCGCCTCAACCACCGCCTTGATGTCGTTCTTGACCGCTTCGTGATTGCCCCCCTTGAGTTCGCCGATGTTGATGACCATGTCGATTTCCTGGGCTCCGGCGGCAAGGGCCTTTTCGGTTTCGCCGCGCTTGGCTTCGGTGCTCGTGGCGCCTAACGGGAATCCCACCACGGTACAAACCTTGACGGGCGAATTGGCAAGTTCCATGGCGACGAGGGGGACCCAATAGGGATTGACGCATACGCTGGCGAAGCCGAATTGACGCGCCTCCGCGCAAACGCGCTTGATGTCCGCCTGGGTGGCGTCGGCACGCAGCAGCGTGTGGTCGATCAGCGACGCGATGGACGGGTCGACTTTGGTGAGTTTGTCGCTAGCGGAGAGACGATCGGCGCCGGCCGCGATGATCTGGCGGGACTTGCTCGCGCAGGTTTGCGCACAACGTTGCTTGCAGCCACCGCATACTTGTTCGGGTATGCCAGCGCCTTCAGCCGGAAGTTTGCGGGACGGCGAGTCATTGGCGGCGGGCCCCATGCGCGCCAGGAGCTCTTCGCCGATTTGTGCAACCAGTTGATCGAGTTCCGCTTCGGTCACTTGAGGTACGCCTTTTCGATGGCCGTAATCTTGTCGATGCGGACCTGGTGGCGCCCGCCCCCGAACGGCGTCGAAAGCCAGACTCGAACCACCTCTTCCGCTTGCGAAGGGGTTAGCAAACGGCCGCCCAAAGTGAGCACATTTGCGTCGTTATGCTCACGACTGTTGCGCGCCGACGCCCTATCGTAACATAGAGCCGCGCGGACGCCCGGAACCTTATTGGCGGCCATCGCGGAGCCGATTCCCGCGCCGTCGACAATGATTCCGCGACCGGCCTGGCCGTCGTGAACAAGCGATGCCACCCGCAGCGCGATGTCCGGATAATCGGCGGTTGTACCATCGGCGACGCCGACGTCGCGGACGTGCAGACCGAGTTCCGCAAGAAGGGGTTTGAGGACCTGTTCCTTCAACGAAAAGCCGCCATGATCGGCACCGATCGCGACCGTTTTTGCCGGCGGCGCGGCGGCAAGATCTTCGGCCGCCACCTCAATAATTCTGACACCGCGTTCGCGAGCAAGATCGCGCGCAGAGGGCGTAATCAAGGCGCCGCGTTCGACTTTGAGATCGCCCGAGTAGGGTACGTCGCGCTCTGTGATAACGGCTCTCATGGCGTCCTTACAGTCTAACTCCGCGAACGGAAAATCCCCTACTTTGCGAGGTGGGACGTTTTTTCCCGATTATGTTCACTGTCGTAACGCACGGATGGGATAAAAATTCCGTAACGTTCCTTTCGTTTGGTTGTAAGTGGTTGATCCACAAAGGCCTACGCGATGGTACGCGGCGTGCATTTACACAAACCGCGGAGACTTCGAATGGCAAAGGCTACCGACGACATGGCAGCCGCAGAATCCGTCTGTATCGGATCGCCATCAAGCCTCATATCCAACGCAAAACCAATTTGACAGTTAGGGAGAGAGAAAAAACGTGATTGGCTGGCTCATCATTTTCGCGACAGTTACCTTTACAAGCGGCTTTTGGGGAAGTTCGGCGCATGAACCGGGGGCGATGCTCGCTTCGGGTATCTTTGGCGTCTTGTTTCTGCTAACGCTGGGCGCAAAGGCGGTCCGGGGTCCGGTGTGCTGACCGAAGCCGCATCCACACGACGACGTCCGAATCCTAAAAACAGATCCATTCTCGCCTTTTTCCCCGCCGGCGATGCCGGTGTGGAACGGGCCGTTTTGCGCGTCAAGCCTCTTGGCGTGCGAGCGAGGATCATTACGCCCGCGTCTAACGGCAACGGGGCGAAGCATCGGCCGTCGCAATACGAAGACCTTCTGTTGCCAGGCGAAGTTTTGTTGCTCGCATGCGCCGAAGGCGACGTCGTCCTGCAGGCGATGCAGGAGATTCGCCAGGAGCAACCGGTGAGCACGTTTGTCGTGCCCGATGACTTGCTTGCCGGTCCAACGGACTTTCGCCTGGGCACCGATCCCAATTGGGCGCAGAACGCGGCAAGGTCCACGCAACAGGTGGAGACTTCGGAAGCGCGCCTGGTTCACCAGAAACTTGGGGGGCTTGAGGCCGAGTTCGACCGCGTGGTGGCGGATCTGATCGCCAGCGCGGCGCTCGGCCATTCCCCCGGACCCGCGGCGAACTGGATCATCGAGAATTCGTACCTTGTGCAAAGCGAAGCGGAGGAAATCCGCCGTATTTACGAGGGTTCGAAATACCGGGACGACGCCAAGGCCAACTATGCGCAAGTGTACGCGCTTGCCAAAGGCCTGCTTCAAAATAACGACCATGAATTGAACGCGGACGCGATTCGTCACGCGTTGCAAGAGTTTCAGAAGGTGCGGCCGTTGACCATCGCGGAACTATGGAGTTTCGCGGTGTTGTTGCGCGTCGCGCTGTTGTCCGAACTGACTTGTCTGGCGCTGGCATCGGCGCGCGCGCAGCAGCATCGCGAGGCCGCCTACCTGTGGGCCGACCGGCTGATTGCCGCGGCAAATCGCGGCGACGCCGATCTGCAACGAATACTCGGGTTGCTGACCAAAGAAAAAGTCTGCGGCAGCAGCGCGTTTCTTTCGGCTCTGAGCGAGTTGTTGCAGGGTACCGACCAGGCGTTGCCGGCCCTGCAAACAGCCGCTGAGGAATGGGGCAAGCCCCTTGCCGAGCAGGTGCGGGAAGAGACCGCGCAGGAGACGTCGCGGGCGTTTGCCGCGTCGCTGTTCTTTGGCAGTCTTCGAGCGCTGGGCCGGTTGGATCTTCGGAAGGTTTTTGAAGAAGTCAGCGTTGTCGATCGCACCCTGCGCCAAGACCCCAGCGGAACCTATGCGGCAAGCGACTTCGAAACCCGGGACCGGTGCCGGCAGGCGGTGGAACGGATCTCCCGGCAGAGCGATCAATCGGAAACCGGGATCGCCGAACTTGCCGTGCAACTGGCGGCCGGCGAGAAGTCCCTGGCGAGCGGCAATGTGCCGACGTTTCTGGTTACCGAGCGCGTTGCCGAACTGGAGCAAAAGGTTCAGGCGAAGATTCCCGCGAAGACGCGTGTGGTTCGCGCCGCGCGGCGTCATTCGACATTCATTTACTTTGCCCTGATGCTGGGCTTGACGTTCGGACTGGATGCGGTGGTGTTGAGCCTCGCCTATGGGTTCGGTGTCCAGAGCCCGCTTTTATTGGGGATTCTGGGCGCGCTGGCCCTGTTTCCGCTGAGCGAACTGGCGTTGCAAATGGTACACGCCATCATCATCGCGACATTTCCGCCGGCCAAGCTGTGCCGCATGGATTTTGAAGACGGCATTCCCGCGGATTTTGCGACGCTCGTGGTGGTGCCGATGATGCTGGTGAGCGAAAAGGGCATCCGGAACGAGTTGGAGAAGCTGGAAGTGCGGTTCCTGGCCAACCCCAATCCGAACCTGTCGTTCGCTTTGTTTTCCGATTTTCTCGATGCTGAGCATCCCGAAGAACCGGGCGACGCGGCGTTGTTGCAGCTGGCGCGGCGCGGCATCGCGGAGTTGAACCTGAAGTATCCGCACGGCAACTTTCTGCTGTTTCATCGCAACCGGGAATGGTCGCCCGGCGAGAGCATGTACATCGGGCGCGAACGCAAGCGCGGCAAGATCGAAGATCTGAATTCGTACCTGCTGGGCCATGGCGGCGCTTCGGGAATCCTGCGCGAAGGCAAGCTGGAACATCGCATCCGGTACGCGATCACGCTTGACGCCGATACGATGCTGCCGCCGCATGCGGGACGCCGCCTCGTAGAAACGATTGCGCACCCTTGCAACGCGGTGGAGATCGATCCCGTAACGCGTGTGCGCAAGCACGGCTATACGATCATCCAACCTCGCGTCGCGATAACGCTGCCGGGGGCGACGGCGACGCGCTTTACGCGTGTGTTCGCCGATACGTCGGGTCTGGACCCATACTGCCGTTCTGTTTCCGATATCCAACAGGACTTCTTTAGCGAAGGTACGTTCCACGGCAAGGCGATTTACGACGTTCACGCTTTCGATGAGATTTTGGGGAATCGTTTTCCGGCGGAAACACTGCTCAGCCATGATCTGATCGAAGGCGCGCACGC
>JAFDVT010000664.1 GCA_018268875.1 Acidobacteriota bacterium | reverse complement strand
GCAAGTTCGAGGACGCGCGAGCGATCCTTGCGGCGTATGCGGACGCCATGAGCGAAGGCATGCTGCCCAACCGGTTTCCGGATCACGGCGAAGCGCCGGAATACAACACGGTGGACGCGACGCTGTGGTTTTTCGAGGCGTCCCGCGCGTTTCTGGACTACACCGGCGACTTGCAGTTCGTGCGCGAGACGCTGTACCCGAAGATGCGCGAAGCGATGGACTGGCACTTTCGCGGCACACGCTACGGGATTCAGTTGGACCGGTCCGACGGCTTGTTGCGATGCGGCGCGCCGGGCGTACAACTGACTTGGATGGATGCCAAAGTTGGCGACTGGGTAGTGACGCCCCGCGCCGGAAAGCCGGTAGAGATTCAGGCGCTGTGGTACAACGCGCTGTGCATCATGGCGGAGTTGGCGCATACCTTCGGCGACACCGGCGGGCTGTACGCGCTGATTGCCGCGCGCATCCGCTGGAACTTTTTGCCGAAGTTCTGGAACGAAGCGGCGGGGTGTTTGTACGATGTCGTCGACGGCGACCAGATCGACGCTTCCATACGGCCGAATCAGATCTTCGCGGCGAGCTTGCGGCACATGCTGCTGACGACGGATACGGCGCGGCAGGTGGTGGCGACTGTTGAACGCGAACTGCTGACGCCGCGAGGTCTGCGGACGCTGTCCCCGCGCGACCCAAAGTACAAAGGTGTGTTTCGCGGCGGTGGTGTAGAACGCGATTCGGCGTACCACCAAGGTACGGCGTGGCCCTGGTTGACCGGGCCGTTCCTGTCGGCCTGGCGCAAGACCGGTGGCGACGCCGGACGGGCGACGGCAATCTGGCGGGCCTGCGCCGTGGAGCCGTTTGCGGAGGTCGCCGATGGAGACGCGCCACATCGCACGGGAGGCTGCTTTGCGCAGGCCTGGACAGTCGCGGAACTGCTGCGTAGCGGCGTTGAGGACGTATTCCCTACTGCATTAGAAAGTACATAGATTCCGGACGCCAGCGGTCGTCGTTGGTGTAAATCGTTTCGGGGCGATAGGCGCGGCGAACCGCGGCTTCGGGAACCGGTTGCCCCGCGCCGTTCACCGGGCTCGCCAGCACCAGCCGGGATTTCATGGCATTGGCAATGTGCGGCAGATCCGTATCGAGCAAAATGCCAGGCACGAAGTTCGAGAACGGTTCCTTATAGTCGTCGGTGGTCAGCAGACTCGCCCAGGAAATGAGGCCGCGGTGCAATTGCACCGTGGTGATGCGAGGTTCAAGGGCCGCCGCGCACAAGGCCGCGACCGACATCGATCCGTACGCGCCGAGCGTGATTTGCGTGTTCGGCAACGCTCGCACGACCGCGAGAATGTCGGTGACGCGCTGGCCGAGAAGCGGACGTCCCAACATCATGCTGGCCCAGGTCCACATCTCATCCGTCGCGTGATTTCTGGCGTAATTCCACTGCCCGGGCGAAGCTTCGGGCGTCAGTTCGCCGATGCCGCGTACGTCAAACGCAACGACATTCGCCTTGCCCGAAGCGGCGATCTGATGGCAGAGTTCGCCTTCGCGCCAGGTGCGGGTACGGCCGCTCGGATGCAGCAGCAGGACGGTTTTGCCGGGGTCCTTGCCGAGGTGCTTGAAGTGGTACGCGGGGATGAGGACGCCGGGTTCGGACTGGATGTCCAGCGTCTCGATGTCGCAACCTTCGCCGCGTTCGCGGGCGAGGACTGCGGGAGGCTTCGGGGTCCACTGGCCAACGCCCAACTTGCTACGAAGGCGTTCGAGGTCGACGGTGCCAGTGGCGGGCGCGCGGAACTCGATTCGCGACGGCTTGGGGAGTCCAACCAATAGTTTGTCGTCAGCGAACGGCTTTACCTCCGGTTCGTCGACGGGCCTTGCAGTGCCGCGCAGGTGGGTTTCGAAGAATCGATAAATCTCGACGCGAAGCGGACGCGAAAGGCCGTGGGGCAACTGCGTGGTCTTCCATTGCAGGTTCGCCGGAGGCGCTCCGAGGACCTGATAAAAACGCTTGAGCTTGGCGAACTCTTCCTCGCCGCTGCGGATGTAATCGGGCGAGTACGTCCCGAACTCGTCGCGGGCGCTGGCCAGAACCAACAGCGGCTTGGGCGCGAGCGGATACAGCCAGTCCCAGCGGTCGAAGCCCAACGACGCGCCGCCGAGGATGTTCTGTTCCGCGTCGTCGGTGGAGCCGGGGGCGTGAAAATCCTTGCAGGCGTGGTTCTCGGTATTGCCGCAGGAAACCGCCGCGCAGGTGAGGCGCGGATCGACCGCGGCGAGCAGCATGGTGAGAGTTCCGCCGCCGGACTGTCCCGTGGACGCGAGGCGCTTGGGGTCCACCTTGGGATGCGCGGCGAGGACGTCCAGCGCGCGGACAGCGTCCCACAGTTGATAGCGCGTGGCGGTGTCGCCGGTGAGCAGCATCTGGCGGCCGGGGCGCGAGTGTTCCTCGTCCGCGTCGCCAACATTGAGGTACGTGCGTTCGCCTTGGCCCATCGGGTCGAAGCCGAGTACCAGGTAGCCCAATTTCGCGAGGCCCTGGCAGCATTTCTGATACGGTTCGGCGGCCTTGCCGTTGAGCGAATGTCCCATCTGAAACAGCACGCCGGGGTACGGCGGCGGGAACTTCGCCGGATCGGGAAGATACAGGTTCACCGGGATTCGCGTACCGGGGCGGCTGGCGAACGAAAAGTTTTCGATGGAGAAACCGTCGCCGGTCACGGTTCCCGCGATGGGCGAGACCGCGAGGTCCGTACGCTGTGGAGTGCCGCCGATAAGGTCCCACAGCGTTTTGGCGGCCCACTGCTGGCGTTCCGCGGCTTGTTGCGGCGTGGTGATCTTCGCCAACGCGGCGTTGCGGCGCTGGTACGCCTGTTGCGCGAGATTGCCCAGGAATGACGGCAGAGTTCGCGCGTACGGCGGCGTTCGCGGCGCGGCATACAACGACGAAAGACCCAACAGGAGCGATTGACGGCGAGTCAGGGTCATTGCGCGGCGGACGCCTCCTGCGACAGTACAACGGTGCGGAGGGCTCGCAGATCGCGCAGTGGCGGCGCTCCGAAGAAGCGGCTGTATTCGCGGCTGAACTGGCTCGCGCTTTCGTAGCCGACGGCAAAGGCGGCGCTGGCGGCGTCCAGACCTTCGGTGAGCATACGGCCTCGCGCCATCTGCAGGCGAAGCTGTTTCTGGTACTGCAGCGGGCTCATCGCGGTCAGCGCGCGGAAGTGATGATGCAGGGTCGACACGCCCATGCCGGCGACGTCGGCCAATTGTTCCATGCGCAACGGGGCGGCGTAGTTGTCGCGAATCCAGGCGACCGCGCGGGCGGTGCGGTTGCTTTGATCGCCCTGGGTCGCGATGGCGCGGAGACGGGCACCGCCGTCACTTTTCAAGAGCCTGTAAATGAGTTCGCGCTGGGCGAGCGGCGCGAGCGCGGGGATGTCTTCCGGCGTTTCGAGGAGTTCCAAAAGCCGTACGCAGGGGCGCAGAATGCCCGGCGTGATCTGTCCGAGGTTCATCGCCAGGTCGGATGACGGGGCGGCGGCGTCGGTTTGCTCCGACAGCATCATTTCGCGAACCAGCGCCATGTCGAACTTGAGCAGCATGCACAGGAACGGAGCCTCTTCGCTCGCTTCCACAACTTGGCCGACGATGGGCAAATCCAGCGACGTGAGCAGAAAGTGCGACGTGTCGTAAACGAGGCTCGACGAGCCTACGGTGACGCGCTTGCGGCCTTGCGCGACCACGGCAACGCTCGGTTCGTACGTGCCGTTCATTGGTTCGGTGGGCTTTACCCGGCGGCTGACGTACAGGCCGGGCATGGCCGTATCCAAACGTCCCGCGGAGGCGGCGGCGACTGTTGCGATTCGTTCCGCCAGTTCGCGGCGTAGCGCTTGCAGCATGCCTACAGCATAGCCCCGGCGGCGGGCTGAGAGAAGCGTCGCGACAGGATCGGGCAAGAAACGGGAAGGATTGGGATACCGGTTCCAGGCGTTCGCCCCGTAGGCTGAATTCATATGGAACTGCGAAAGCTTGGCGCCGGCGGATTGGAAGTGTCCGCGATCGGCCTTGGTTGCATGGGCATGAGCTTCGGATATGGTCCGGCGGGCGACGTCAAGGAGATGATCGCGCTGATTCGGCGGGCGGTGGAACTTGGCGTGACGTTCTTCGATACGGCGGAGGTGTACGGTCCGTTCGCGAATGAAGAACTGGTAGGCGAGGCGCTGGAACCGTTCCGCGGCCGCGTGACGATCGCGACCAAGTTCGGGTTCGCGCTCGATCCGGCGGGAGGACCGCGATGGATCGGTTTGAACAGCCGGCCGGAACATATTCGCGAAGTCGCGGAGGCCTCGCTCAAGAGGTTGCGCGTCGATGTGATCGATCTGTTCTATCAGCATCGTGTCGATCCTGAAGTCCCGATCGAGGATGTCGCGGGAGCGGTCGCGGACCTGGTTCGCGAAGGCAAGGTGAAGTACTTCGGACTGTCGGAAGCCGGTGCGCAGACCATCCGGCGGGCGCATGCCGTGCATCCGGTGTCGGCGCTGCAGAGCGAATACTCGCTGTGGACGCGAACGCCGGAGCGCGAGATCCTGCCGCTGCTCG
>JAFDVT010000663.1 GCA_018268875.1 Acidobacteriota bacterium | reverse complement strand
GGCGTCGGCAAAGCCACCTTGGCCCGCCGCTTCGCTGCGGAACTCCTCGGCAACGCCACGCAGATCGAACAGGACGACCTTGCCACCAAGGAAAACCAGGCCACCATCGCCGATCGCGAAAAGCTGCCCAGCGACAAGCGCGCCGACGACCCCTACGTCCTGTCCAGCCATCCGGACTTTCTTACGTTCCCTCCCGATGGCCCGCTCCGGCAGATTTCGATTCAGCAGATTCGCCTGCTGAAGGAACGCGCCCAGTTCCAGCCGCTGAAAGGCCGCCACCGCGTGTTCCTGATCGACCAGATCGACCGCGCCAACGAACAGGCCGCGAACTCTCTGCTGAAGATCCTCGAAGAGCCTCCGCCATACCTGATCCTGCTGCTGACGGCGGCCAATCCCTATGATTTATTGCCGACCATCCGGTCGCGTTCGCTGATCTTCAACATGCGGCGCCTGGAGGAAGCCGAGATGCGGTCGTTCGTCCGGGAGCGAGGCCTGGACCATCCGGATCGCCGCCTGGCGCTCGCCAACGGTTGCCCCGGCACAGCGGTGTCGATCGACATCGAAAGCTACGACAAGCGCCGCGAGGCCATGCTGCAGATGCTGGCCACCGGTTCCGGCCGTTCGACCTTCGGCGAATGGGCGCGTTTTTCGGAATCGATCGGCATGCGTAAGACGGAGAAGCTGGAAGATCAGCTACTGGTTCTGTACGACTTGCTCGAGGATCTGCTGCTGGTGCAAAACGGGCGCGCGCCGGTGCGCAATCCCGACGTCGCAAAACAATTGCACGCAATCGCCCAGCAGGTGGATTTCAACTGGATACGCAACGCCACCGCGCGCGTCGACGAACGGGTGGAGTTTATGCGCCGCAACATTCAAAAGACAATTGCGCTCGACGCGTTGGCACTGGAATTACGAGCGCGAGCGTAACAAGCATTTCACAATCACTTGCGGGTCTTTTTCCGTATGTGATAAGTCTGTACTAATCAGTGCTCCGGTGCCCTTGCCCATGATCTCCTCTAACCCCAAGAAGACGCAGGCCCCGCCCAAGAAGGCGGTGCCGCCAGACCAGACCAACGCGGAAAATTTCTACTACATGAAGCAGATGCAGTCGAAAACCACCATGGTGATCGTCATGAAAGACGGCGAATCACTCACGGGGGTTATCGAATGGTATGACAAGAACTGCTTGAAATTTAACCGCGAAGGCGCACCCAACCTACTTATTTACAAGCCTTCGATTAAATATATGCACAAGGCTTAAGCTTCCGTCCGTTTCCGAAGTTCCAAACGATATTCGCGCCGCTTGAGGGCTTCCTCATAGCGGCGCTTTTCGTCTGGCGTCTCGGGGATCACGGGCTCCACGGCGCGGCGGTTGCCGGATTCATCGAGCGCCACAAACGTCAGATAGGCCGACGAGGTATGCCGGAGTTCGCCGGTTTGCAGATTCTCCACGCAAACGCGAACGCCCACTTCCATCGACGTCGTGAACACGCGGTTCACCTGCGAATAACACGTCACCAGTTCGCCGATGCGAACCGGGAAGTGAAAGCTCATGTTGTCGATCGACGCGGTAACCACCGGGCAGCGCGAATGGCGCTTGGCGGCGATGGACGCGGCAAGGTCCACCATCGCCATCACTTTGCCGCCGAACAGCGTACCCAGGGGATTGGCGTCATTGGGCATCGCCATTTCGGTATAGATGGATTTCGATTCGCTCACCAGGCGTCCGCCCGTCATATCTTGCCTTCCTTTACGCTGTTTTGAAACGCCGCAAACTGCAATGCCAGGGTTCCTGCTCCGGGTTCCGGAGCGTCCTCGCTGAACCGCACCGGGCGATGGTCCCGTTCCTCGATCCAGACGACTCGCAATCCGTCGCTCGACCGGGCAAACCGGTACGCATCGATCTCCGCATTTTCCGGAAAATTAGGACAAATGTGGCGGGCGTAACCCCGGTTGCATATCCGAAATCCCGAATCCGCGGGAACCGTTCCCCGGGTGCAACGGCCACGGTAGACGGCGCCCAGCGTGACACGTTCTGTGGGGCAAAAACCTTCTTCCACCAGAGGTTCCAGGGGTTCGAAGAAAGGGCAAGCCACTCACCCGCGATGCTAACATGCCTATGACCGTTCACATCATGGATCGCATCGAAGCATTGAAGGCAATGGCCGCCCAGGACCCCACGAATCTGCTGGCCCGCTACGGGTTGGCGATGGAATACGTCAAGCGGGAAGCCTATCGCGAGGCCGTAGAGACTTTTGAAGAAGTGCTGAAGGTGAACCCGAACTACGCCGCCGCGTATTTTCACGGCGGGCAGACCTACGAAAAGATGGGGCAAGTGGACGACGCCCGGGCGATTTACGAGCGTGGCATCGAGGTTACGACGCGCACCGGCGACGGTCACACGCGGGCGGAACTGCAGGGCGCGCTCGACCTGCTGCCGCTGTAAATTCTTTCTTAAAAAATCTGGCGGGATTTCCGCGTCATTTTGGCCGAAAATGCGAATTCCGGCGGCGCGTTCGCAATTCTTCCCTCGAGCAGTCCGGCGGCAATTTTTCCGACCGCCGGACCATGCTTGAACCCGTGCCCGGAGCCTCCTCCGGCAATCAGTATGCCCGGCCGCAGCCAGTCGATCAGAAAATCGCCATTGGACGTGTTTTCATACTGACAGACGCGGGTTTCGACAACCGGCGCATCCTTGAGACCCGGTAACACCTGGGCCACCAGGCCGCGCATCCGGCGAACCGAGGCGGCGGATACGACACGATTGGCGGAGTCCGGATCGATCGCCGGGCCATGGCTGTCGAAGGCGATTTTGAGCCCCCGGTTTTCGATGTCGGGCAAGGCGTAGCAGGCGGCTTCAAAATCCACCCAGGCGGGAAATTTGGATGCGGAATATTGCGGTCCCGCGCCGAAAAAGAAGACTTCCTGGCGGGTGGGCCAGACGCGGGAACCCAGTTCGGCGGGAAATATCGCCGGCAACCAGGGTCCGCAGGCGAACACCGTGGCGCCAACGTCGAAGCGGGCCTT
>JAFDVT010000662.1 GCA_018268875.1 Acidobacteriota bacterium | reverse complement strand
TCCGCACGTGGATCGAGTCGGCGCATCGCCGCATGATCGTGTTCGGCTACGAGATGTCGGAAGTGGCAAGCGGCGCGGTGTTGGCAAAAGGGGAAACCAAGCACATCTTTACCGGGCGGGACATGAAGCCAGCGCGGCTGCCTGAGAAATATGTGGCGCAATTCGGGATCACGCGGGGCGTAAGTTAGTTGGACGATTTGGCGCCGAGGCGGATTCTGACGCCCGCCGACACCGTGTGCGCGCGGAACTCGTCGATGGCGCGATAGCGGTACCAACGCCACTCCACAACCGCGCTCACCCGGGCATTGGCGGCGACGATCAACTGGCTTTGCGGCGTGTAATAGCGCGTCGGCCGCGAACCTTCGCTATGCGACAGCGAGCCTCCGGCCTGCCACTGCGCGCCCTTGGCAATGCGAATGTCGGCGTAGCCGTTGAAGTGATTCAAACGATCGTCGAACGGCGCGGACTGAAGCTGCAACGTGGCGGGGTTGGCGAATGTCGCCCGCGAAATCATGTACTCGCGCGCATAGCCGCCCACCAGCGTGACGCGTTGGGTCGCGTTCGGCGTCCACTCCGCGGTTACCGTCGTGATGTGGTTGCTGGCCTTGTCGCCCATGTTGTCGTTGTGCAGTTCCCGTTGCGACGCGGTGAGCCTCAATTGGTTCGACAGCCGGATGCGCGACAGGACGTGGGCCTTGCGATAGTTCAGCAATCCCATCCGAAAGTAAGTCTTGCCGCCCGGCGACCATTCGTACGATCCATTCGTCTGCATGCGGCCGCTCCACAAGGTCAGCGTCGCGCCGCCTAGCAGCGCATTGCGGCGAATCTGAGCCGGGTTCGCCGAACCGGGAAATGTCAGGTTCGCCGGCGGCAAGTCCGCGTCGCTATGGATGTAGCGGTGGCCCCCGCGCACCGTGAGGTGCTTGCCCAACTCCCCGATCACTTCCTCTTCGCTCTGGTGGTAGCGCAACTCGAGGATTCCACGCGCCGGGTCCACAGGCTGCGTCAGTACGGCCGTCGAAGGCGACGACGAGGAAATCCGATAGGCGTCCGACACCCACGTGTGACGCGCCCGCCAGCGCTTCCAGGGGCGGTACTCCGTGGTCCAGGAGCCGGAGGTACGAGGTTGGCTGGCGTTGGCAAAACTCGATTCGAACAGGCTCGTGTACGGGCGCAGCGTGTTGGGGTCGCGGAACACGCCCGTGGCATCGAGCGAATAGCTGGTCTCCATCTTCGGACGGCTGTAAATAAAATGCCCGGTGAACGAGAGGTTATCGAGCGGATGGCCCTGGATCACGCCGCGCGTGAACATCCCGGAGCCTTCGGCGTGGTACCGCTCCTGGATACGGTCGAGCACAATGTTATCGGCACGGTTGCCTTGTAGCCGCGTGGTGTTGTCGAGCGTTTGCTGGTCGGTGTAATCCGTCCAGCCCTGTTCGACGTTGCCCGACCAGCGCGTCCAACGCAATTCGACGCCGCCTCGCACGGTGGTGAGCGAATCGTGGAGTTGGGCGGGCACCGGGAATTCGTCGCCGGAACCGACAAACGGCGTAATGCCGTGGCCGCCGCCCGACGTACGAAGCACGTTGAAGAAAGGAATGACGCGCGAGTCCGGGCGCAGACGCAAATCGAAGTCGAACTGGCGCCGGGACAGGTCCAGAAAGCGCTGGCTGGTGGTGATGCCCTGGGCGAGCAGGGGATTGCCGTAGGACGGCAGATTGTTGAAATACGCGATGGTCCGGTAGCTGAACGACGCCTCGTAGACCTCGCTGCGTTTGGCGTCGATGCGGACCATGCTGTTGGGGTCGCCAATGCTGTTGCCGGTGAGCGAGATCTTGTCCTTCCCCTCGTAGCGGCCTTGAATGCCGAACAGGCGCGGACCGCGGCTGAGGTTGACGATGCTGCGGTATACGGGGTACTCGTCGCGCATGACAAAACGGTTGCGCAGGTCGATTTCGCCGGAAAACGGTTCCTGGGCGAGGGCGGCCAGTGCCGTCGAGGTCAGGACAAGCAGCGCGTGTCTCATCGCAGGAAGTCCCGATGCGCGTAGGAGCCGTGGATCTTGACGTGGCAGACGGTGCACTGGCGGTAGCGCTCGACACGAAGGTCGTGGAACGCGGGCGGCGAACCGCCGGCTACGCCCGCCGTCATCGTGTGGCATTCCAGGCACAACTGGCTCACGTTGTTGCGCGCGAGCATGCGCGGGTTCGCGGACCCGTGCAGGTCATGGCAGGTCGAACAAAGCTGGGTGCGGATCGGCGCGTGTTCGTACGGGAACGGACCGCGCTTGTCGGTATGGCACTTAAAGCACGGATAGTCGTGCCCGCCACCGGAGAGGCGGAGCGGGGAATTGGGCTGGCTGCCGTGCGGGTCGTGACAGTCCACGCAATGGATCGCACCCTGCGAAAGCTTGTGCCCGAACGGCCGTTCGAACGTGGCCCGGATGTCGCGATGGCAACTGGAACACAGCGCGTCGTTGGTCTTGCGGATGTCGGGCGAATGGACGCGGTGGCAACTGACGCAGGCGATGCCGTTGCGGGAATGCGCGGATTCAAACCGCCGTTCCTGCCGGTGATCCTTGGCATGGCAGGTGAGGCAGGCGTCGTTGACCTGGTTCGGCTGGGCGCCGTGAAACAGCGTCAATTGATCCGGGTTCAGCGCCTCGACGTGGGCAAGGCCGGGTCCATGACAGGATTCGCATTCCGCCTTTTTATGCGGATTCTTGCTAAAGGTTTCGGACTGCTTGACGTGACAGACCGCGCACCGGTCCGACCCGATGCGCCCGGTCTGCGCCCAGCCCGCCAGGCCGTGCAGCAGGAGAGCGGCCGCAAAGATCAAGCATTTATTGGGCACTCGACAATTCCAGCCCTTGATGGCATTTGCGGCAGTTGTTCAACGCGCCGAACGCGGATTTTCCCGCCGCATGGCAGGCCCCGCATTGTTGACCTTTGGCCTCCGCCTGCCGGTGATAATCCGTCGAATAACCGGTAAGCCCTTTGCGAGACATCGCGAACAACTGGACATGGCAGGGTCCGCAATCCCCATGCGTTTCCTTGACGTGCGCGGCGTGATCGAACGCCACGGCGCCAAGCCGCGCGGTGTAGACGATGGGGTT
>JAFDVT010000661.1 GCA_018268875.1 Acidobacteriota bacterium | reverse complement strand
GGGTACTCAGCGAGCGCCACTGCCAGCGCTTCCGGCGTGTCGTCACCGCGAAGCATCCGAGGGATGCGTGGTGGCTTCGGCTTCGCCAGTTCATGGCTAACGAGCGGGTTGAACTGGTCGCCGGTGTGGAACTCGTATGCGCTCTTTCGCATCTCGCTCTTGAGTTGCGAACCGGCGATCTCCCACTGCTCAAGGTTGGCGCGGTACTCCGCCAGCAACGGCTCCGCAGCCTTCGCCTGCTCCGCTTCCCATTCGCGGATCGGCAGCATCATCATCTTGTCGATGGTGGACTTGCGCTCGCCGCTGTCCGCGACGGTGAGGACGTACAGCGAAGCCGGTCCAATGAGCGCAGAGTCACGAGCTACGCTGAACCGAGATTGGATGGACGCTGACACAGCAGACAGCGCGCAGCCCGCGACCATCGCCACGGGTGCTTTGACGTATTCGGACACCTCATCGACGGCATCGCGAATGATCGGCGGGAAGCAGTGGACGGGGTAAGGCTCTGGCCTCTCGTACCGCCGCAGCGGGTGCGGGTTCCACTTGAACCCTGTGGTCATCGCCGCGTCTAGCGCAGCTGGGCTGAGGTCAACCATCGCGGTTCTCCCCACGCGGCTCGCCGTATTGCGGACCTATCCCCGCTTTCAGTACCGTACTCATTGTTCGTAATCCCCCTGCGGCAGGGCTTCGGTCCTGCCGCTTTTCGTGGCGGGGCTTATGATGGGCGTATCGTGCCGCAGCTAAGTCCCCGCTCCCCCAGAGCGTTGTTCGGAATTAGCCGCACACAAGCTGTCTGACGGTCGGCCGCGTAGCCGCCGTAAAAGCGCTGGTGCTGGCGAACGACCGCCGCGCAAGCCACTCCGTGACCTTGGAACGGCGATAGCGAATAGGCGCTTGGCGCGTGTCCCCGAGCTTCAGGAACTCAGGCCCCTTGCCCTTGTGACGCCAGATTTCGAGGGTGTTCGGTTTGATGCCGAGCAGCGCGGCGGTCTGCTCATTGTCGAGCAGTTCGTCGTCGGAAGTGTTCACTTGCAGGTTCCCTGCGAGAGTTACCCGCGGAGACGACCCAGAGCGGTAGTGGGTGGCGTAGCTTTATGTTGCTCGCGATAGGTCCGGCAAGCGGCATTTGCACCCCGATAGTAACGAGGCAGCTGTCGCGGCACTCTGATGTATGGTGTGTATAGTTTGCCGTCGATTTGAATTGCTCCGAAACCATACACACCATACATCATCCAAATGGCAGGACCGAAACCGAAGCCCGGCAAGCGGTCGATGAAGTCGCCAGCCGAGCGCTCTCAGAAGAAAGTGGAGCCTCGGTGGGACGGCATCGATCCGGCAGTCCGCGAGGCATATGAGAAGCGGGTCGCCGAACTCGAAGCATGGCGTGCGGACCCGAAGGCGCAAGCGGAACTCGCTGCCGCACTCGAACGCATCCGGAACTCGCCGCCGCCGTGGGAGCGCGACGATTGGGTGCCGCCAGACCAGAACGACCGTCCGCCGCCGGGCTTCATGCAGAAGCGCAGAGAGGCCCTTGCCAAGCTGCCTCCGCTGTACACGACGATTGACGTTTCGGTTCAACAAGCCACCCAGAAGCCACCGCAAGCCATGACCCTCACGAAGCTCAAAGCAGCGCGCAAGAAGGCGCAGGACTTGGCGACCACCGTTCGCAGTGACGCCTTCGACGACTGGATTAGCACCTATGTGGTCACAGCTGAGCGGCCTGACGAATGGACGCAGGCGCGCACCCTCTACGAGAACTACCTCAAGCGGGCGAAGGACTACGGGTGGAACCGTCCTGACAAGCGGGTCGCGAAAGAGGAGCTGGCGACCGAGACGCAGTGGGGTCGCATGATGGGGTCGCTATTCACGAAGAAGCGGCGGCGGAACGGCTGGTACTACCCGTTGCGGCTGAAACAGGGGGCATAGCGTGCCGCGTAGCTGGCGCGTGGGGCGCGATCAGCACCCCGCCGCCGTGTAGGTGGCGGCGCATACCTGCCGGGGCTGTAGCCGCCCGCTGTCGCCGCGCAGCGCCAAGCCCAGCTGCACGAACAGAAGAAAGAGAGTGAAGAAAAGGGCCGCGCTGAGAAGCGCGACCCTCCAATGCCAGCCGCACATGCTACGCTCGGAGCGCCACGACGTTCGCGCCAGTGGCTTGCGCTTCAGCAACCCGCGCTTCGGACTCGATGTAGTCACCGATGGCCTGAACCTCGGCGTGGAAGTCGCGGAGGTCGGACGTGGACAGGTAGTGGCGGGCTGTGATGCCTTGCGGAACGTGGTTCGTAAGAAGCTCCAGCTTCGCAAGATCGAGGCGGCACCCTTTCACCCCTGTGGTCACAAAGGTGCGCCGGAGATCGTGCGCGCTGAGCCGGTCCATCCCGATCTTCTTGCTCAGCTGCTCAAGCGGGGCGCGAGTGTCCATGATGTGCCCGGCCTTGCTTCGGGAGGCGAACACATAAGGATTGTCCTTCACCCGCTTGCGCGACTTGATGACCGCCACGGCCTGACTGCTCAACGGTAGCCACACAGGGTTCCGGTTCTTCGGGTCGGGGATATGCCACCAGCAATCGGTCGGGTCGTCGTCGTTGATGTTGACCCGATCCCAAGTGAGCGCGGCACCCTCATTGCGGCGCGCTCCAGTGAGCAAGAGGAACATCACAAGGTCGATGCCAGCCAGTGCATCGCGGTTCTTCGGAGCGACACGAGCCTCCGTGAGCAGGTTCCAGAACTTGCCGATGCTGCGCCGGTCAATGTGGCGGGTGCGTGGTGCTGAGGGGCGCAGGTCCTTCTTCAGGATCGCGACGGGGTTGTGCTCAATGATCGGCTTGCCATCGAGTTGCTTGTACTCGTTCATCGCGAAGTTGGTCAGGGTCCGAAGCGTGACCATAGCAATCGCCGCCTGCGTCGGCGCTGGACCTTTCCCGCGAAGACCCTTCGTTGCTAGCTCCTCGTAGCGCTTGCGGCAGTCGGCGGGCGTGATGGACGCGAGAGGCTTGTCCTTCCACGCCTCGAACACCTTATCGACGTGGCGCTCCATCTCCGCTTTGGTGCTCTCCTTGAGCATACCGGGACGGGCGAAATAGGCATCGGCGACCTGCCGGAGCGTCACCTTCGCAGCTTCGTCTTGGCGCTTCACGTCGCGGGGATCGACGCCCATCCGCATGGAGCGCAGGTGCTCTCGCGCAACGTCCCGCGCCTGATCGGGTGTGAACACGCCATAGGTGCCGATGGTGAGCCGCGCTTCCTTGGCGGAGCCTTCCACCCGGCCTTGCACGATGAAGCTGACCTTGCCCGCTGGCGTCACCCTCAGTCCAAAGCCCTTCAATTCGGTGTCCCAGTGGAACTCGTCTTTCGCCCCTGGCTTGACCCTATCGACGTACCCTTTGGTGAGCTTGGCACGGTTCGTCATCTGACCCTCCTCGTAAGCATATGATAAGCAGCGCGCATAAAGTTGCGGCAAACTGCGTACGGCTTACTCCGAGAGCCAAGCAACTGATTTCGCTAGGGAATACAGGTACACAAAGCTGCGTAAAGCTACGCAAATTCGGCTTGCCCGAGACTACGAATCTGAGGGTCGGACGTTCGAATCGTTCCGGGCGCGCCAATGAAAGCCCCGCTGGTCAGGCAGGCCGGCGGGGCTTTTGTTTCGCAGCGCCGCGATGACGCGGCGGCCCGATTTGGGCGAAAATGCGGCGAAGCGTTCATTTTATCCTATCAAATGGATGGGGATTACGGCATAGCGCTGCGCGGAATACGGGTCCGGTGACGCGACGCATGGTGCAGAGCGGGGGCGCCGGTCCTGGGAGCCACGGAGCTAAAGTCTATGAAGAAGATCGTTTTCTTGTCGCTGATCGCGCCCGCCATCCTCGGCCTCGCCGCTTGCGGCGACCCGAAGGTCGACAACACGACCGTCAGCAACGACACCATCACCAACATCGACGATACCAACCTGTCGGTCGATGACAACGCGACCGTGCTGAACGACACCGTTCCGGCGGACAACGTCGCCAACGCGAACTGATCGCTTGGCCTTCGCGCCGATGATCGCAGGGCCGCGTCATCCGACGGGATGGCGCGGCCCTTCCTTTTTCTGGTAGCGACGACCTGATGCAGGACGACGACAAGAGGCTGGCGGCCGAAGCGGCGGTAGCGGAGATCCGTGACGGCATGCGGGTCGGGATCGGCACGGGGACGACGGTCGCGTTCGCCATCGCCGCGATCGGGCGGCGGCGGCGCGAATGGCCGTCCGCGACGTTCTTTTCGACTTCGCAGGATACGACCAAAATCACGCGAGCGGCCGGCGTCCCGATCGCGCGGTTCGCGGACCAAGCCGAACTCGATCTGGCGATCGACGGCGTCGATGAGATCGATCCGCAGCTCCGCGCGATCAAGGGCGGGGGCGGGGCGATGCTCCGCGAGAAGATCATCGCCAGCGCGGCGCGGCGGATGGTGGCGATCGCCGACGGCACGAAGCGAGTCCCAGCGCTTGGCCGTGCGCCGGTGCCGGTCGAGATCTTGCCGTTCGCGCGCGCTTTCGTGGCCGCGCGCACCAGCGCGTTGGGGGCGAGCCCGGCCTTGCGGATGACGGAGACGGAGACAGCGTACCGCACCGATCAGGGCAACCTGATCCTCGACTGCCGTTTCGATGCAATCGCCGATCCGGGGAAACTCGCTGTCGCCCTGCAAGCGATCCCTGGCGCGCTGGGTCACGGATTGTTTCTGACCGAAATCGACGCCGCCTATATTGCGCAGGACGGAATCGTTACGAAAATGGAACGCTGACGGCTGGCCCCAGGCTTTCGCGCACCATATAGGAGCCGCAACCTCCGCGCCATCACGGCGTTATGCAAAGCGAAGCGGGAGCAACAATGTCCGATACCGAAACCACCACCCGCGACGTCGATCAACTGAAGGAAGACGGATCGATCGAGCGGCTGACGATCGACACGATCCGCACGCTGTCGATGGACGCGGTGCAAAAGGCGAATTCCGGGCATCCCGGCACGCCGATGGCGCTGGCGCCGGTCGGCTATACGCTCTGGTCGCAATTCCTCCGTTACGACCCGTCGGCGCCCGACTGGCCCAACCGCGACCGTTTCGTGCTGTCGGTCGGGCACGCGTCGATGCTGCTCTATTCGCTGATCCATCTCGCGGGGATCGAGGAGCTGGACGATCACGGCAAAAAAACCGGCAGGCCCGCCGTCAGCCTGGAAGACATCGAGAATTTCCGCCAGCTCGGGTCGAAGACGCCCGGGCATCCCGAATATCGTCACACGACGGGCGTCGAGACCACCACCGGTCCGCTCGGTCAGGGCTGCGGCAACTCGGTCGGCATGGCGATCGCCGAGCGCTGGCTCGCCGCGCGGTACAACAAGCCGGGCTTCGACCTGTTCGACCACGACGTCTACGTGCTGTGTGGCGACGGCGACATGATGGAGGGCGTATCAAGCGAGGCGGCGTCGCTCGCCGGGCATCTCAAGCTGTCGAACCTGTGCTGGATCTACGACAGCAACCAGATTTCGATCGAGGGCTCCACCAGCCTCGCGTTCGATGAGGATGTCGGCAAAAGGTTCGAAGCCTATGGCTGGAACGTCATCCATGTGGACGATGCGAACGATTGCGCGGCGATGGCGCAGGCGCTCGCCGCGTTCAGGAAGACAGACGACCGCCCGACGTTCATTCAGGTCCATTCCGTGATCGGCTGGGGTTCGCCACGCGCCGGCAGCGAAAAGGCGCACGGCGAGGCGCTGGGCGAGGAAAACGTCAAGCTGACCAAACAGGCCTATGGCTGGCCCGCCGACAAGCAATTCTACGTTCCCGCCGGCGTGTGCGAGCATTTCCACGACTGCGTCGCCGACCGCGGCCGCCCCTTGCGCGACGCCTGGGTCAAGACGCTCGAAAGCTATCGCACGTCGTGGAAGGACCTCGCCGCCGAGCTCGATCTGCTACTCGCGGACAAGCTACCCGACAGGTGGGACGCGGACATTCCGAGCTTTCCCGCCGACCCCAAGGGTATGGCGACGCGCGATTCGGGCGGGAAGGTGCTCAACGCCATCGTCCCAAAGGTGCCGTGGTTGGTCGGCGGTTCTGCCGATCTCGCGCCGTCGACCAAAACCGACATCAAGAACGCCGAATCGTTCGAGGCGAACAATTACGGAGGGACCAATTTCCACTTCGGCGTGCGCGAGCACGGCATGGGCGCGATCGTCAACGGCATGGCGCTGTCGCACCTGCGCGCCTATGGCAGCACCTTCCTTGTGTTCCTCGATTATATGCGCGCCTCGGTGCGGCTGTCGGCGATCATGGAAATCGGAACGGTATGGGTCTACACGCACGATTCGATCGGAGTCGGCGAGGACGGGCCGACGCACCAGCCGATCGAGCATCTTGCGATGCTCCGCGCGACGCCGGGGCTCGACACGATCCGGCCGTGCGACGCCAACGAAGTCGCCGCGGCATGGCGAGCGATCGTCGCCGACGGCACTCACCCCACAGCGCTGATCCTCTCGCGACAGGCGCTGCCG
>JAFDVT010000660.1 GCA_018268875.1 Acidobacteriota bacterium | reverse complement strand
CTGATTTCGGAATCGATCTCGATGGCCGGCGGCAGCGCGCGTTCAAACGAAACCGGCTCGGTGTCCGGCGGCAGGCGAAGTTCGGCCAGCGCCATCTGGATCGTGCGGGCCAACACCGCCTCGCTCGGTGCGTCGAACAGGTTCGAAAACGCCGCGCTGGCGACGCTCTCCCCGTACGCTTCCACTTCCTTGTTCTCGCGTTCCTGCAGGGCAAGGAAATCGAGAGGTGGACGATCCTCAAACACGCGCAACGCCGAATAAAACGCGGGTCCCGTGGAGGTAAACGACTTCACCTGGATCCCCGCCTCGGCAAACAGGTTCGAATACTTTTCGATCAGTTCGCGACGCGCGATACCGACCACGACGTTCGGCGTCTTTCCCGCTCGCGCATAGTCGGAAATCACTTCGTCTTCGGGATACGGATGCAGCGAATCGATCTGGTACCCGATGGCCGAGGCCAAGTCCGCATCGGCGACGCCAGGCAACGTCAATTGGCGAAGGATCACCTGCTGCCTGGGCAAGATGACGGTCGCGGCAAGGTGCGACGAACCCAGTTTCTTGAGGAAGCCGGCATATTCGGCGCCCCAGTCGACGGCCTGCCGTTCCGCGATGCGCTCGATCACGAGCGTCTTCAGAACCGAGATGCCGGCCGGGCGAACTTTGGCCGCCAGCACGCGCAGGTCGCCATTTGCGGCGATTTCGATGCCGATACCAGTGCCATAGGTGAGCCACTTGGGGAAGGACATTAGCGTTGTTTTAGAAGGGAAGGGGAACGGTCGGAGTCCAGGGTTCATCGCGCCAGCGCATGATGCGGTACGGCGGGTCCTCCTGGTTGTACGCGGGATGGAAGGTGACGGTAGCGGCTACGGTGCGGGCAATGTCCGACAACTGGCCGTTGGGAAGTTTCAGGCGAGCCGTGGCGCGAACCGTCCAAATCACGCCTCCGCCGATTTTCATGCGCCCGGTGGCGGGATGTCCTCCGACGATCGCGTTCACCTCGTCCATGGTACGAAAGGGGGCCACGACGCGCCGGGCAATCAGTTGGCTGACCTTGTCCGTGGGCAAGCCCAGGGCAGCCAACATTTCAGGAGAAGCGGTGTTCACGTCCACCGCGGTTCCGGGTCCATAGACGGTGAGGCATTCCCGGAGTCCGCCGCGGGGAAACAGGCGGCCTTCCGGGGTGCGTTCGAAGTGTCCATAGAACAGCTCGGGCGTCATGCCTTTCACAAGGAGTAATTCTTCCGTCTCCTGGAAAGACGCGTTGCGCGGCTGAAAAGTCGGATTACGGCTCAGGAATTGCTGGGGCGACGGCGTATTCCCATTCCCGCTGGACCTCCACGCAATAATGTTTTGAGTCACTTGGGTTGCCGTACCTTCATCGGCGCCGACGGCCAGCAGGGTCCGCAGGATGTCCTCCGGCCTGGCCGTATTGACGTTGATGCGCGAGGATTCGGGAATCACCTCCACCACCGCGCGCCCGGCCGGATAGTCGTACCGGATGTACGGCATGGGCGGCCGGTAATAGCGCGGCGCGCCGTTCGGGTACGAATAGTTCCCGTTCATGCCCCAAAGAATCCAAAGCAAAGCGCGGTCCACAGAACCCTGCGCGAGGTAATGCGCGCGCAACCCATCAACATGGCTCGACGTACGCTGCGTTTCCGTGCGAACGGTGGTCGCAACGGCAAAGGCGATCGCCGACAGCGCGGCGGATAGCCACAGCACCGCCAGCAGCGCTCCCCCACGCTCCGCCCCTCGCCGAATCCCTACCCCAATCCTCGCCTTTCGTGTCAGATCGGTCTGACACAAAGGGACATGGCCCTTGGGCAACATGGAGTAGGGCGAACTCTGCCGCCTAGTAGTCGACATACGTCTCCAGCGGATCCCGCGTCACACGAACCGGAGCCGTAACTGTCACCAGCGGCAACCTCTGCTTGCCCTGCTGGACCAAAGGCTGCATCTCGATTCGGATCGCCGCCGGCAGGTACGGCTTCGCCCACACCGGAACCCACCGCTGGTACGGAGGCTCCTTCAGCGCTTCCAAAAACACCATCCGGCAGAACTGCAGCTTGTCCGCCAGCACGAACGACTGCCGTCCCGTCTGAATCGGCAGCCACTGCACCACAGGCCCCGGCACCATCGGGTTCGTACCCATGCCCGTGCAGAACGCCCCCGTCGAATACGGACCGTTGTAATAATGCTCGTTCACCACCAGCCGGACACCCTGGTTCTGCTCCCCCGGCACGACCTGGAACTCCAGAATTCGCGGGTAACCCCGGTGCGCTTCCTCCAGCGAATACGCCGACACGAACCGCATCGACTGCGGCTCGCCCTGGAAGAACGACACCTTCCCGCTCGGCGCGCCCGTGCCGATGCATTCCGCCGTCACCGCCATAATCCCGTTGATCTCGGCGTCGATGATATTGTTCACCGCGACATACCGGCGATTGCTGTACAGATGTTCGTTGGTCTTCGACTGCGTGTTGAACGCAATCCGGATCGCCATCACCATGCCCACCGAAATCAGGCTCACCAGCGTCACCGCGATCAGCAGTTCGATGAGCGTCATGCCGCGTTCGTTGCTCATTGCCCCTGCCCCTGCTGGAGACGAATGGCATCGGCCTCGGTTAGGTACCCGCGGCGGAACCCTTCGATGGTGAAGTTCCGCCCGGGCCACTGGATCTGCCATTCGATCCGGTCCAGGATCGCGGACTTCGGCGGCGGGTTCGGCGGATAGTCATACGGCGTGACCGTCGCCCGCCACCGTACCGGGATGCTGCCGGTGGTGTTGGCGTCCCAATAGCCTTCGAGTTGCGTCCAGCGCGGCAGGTAGCGGTTCAATTGCAGTTCGTCCATCTGCCGCCTGGCGAGAATCGCCGCCCGGTCGTATTCGCCCAGTTTCGACGCATTCCGCAGCGACCCGCTCATGTTCGACACCAGTCCCGTGATGGCCACCGCCATGATAAAGGTCGCCACCAGAACCTCCAGCAGCGACAATCCGGACTGTGTCTTTTTACGGGACAACGGGAACTTCCACAATCGGGGTGCCGGTAATCGGGTCGATCCGCACCAGCCGGCGCTTGCCCT
>JAFDVT010000065.1 GCA_018268875.1 Acidobacteriota bacterium | reverse complement strand
CAATCACCGATTCGCCGGGCTTGCCGCCGAAGGTACGCAGGTCGAACGAATGGTCCGCTGTGAAGAGCAGCAGCGTGTTCTTCGAGTCGATTTCGCCGGCCGTTTTGCGAACCAGTTTGTCCATCGCCACCGCCTGGTCGAGGCCCTTCTTCAGGTTGTTGGTATGCATGTCCCACTCGACCATCAGAAAGTAGCCCTTGGGATTACGCGACAGGATCTCGATCGCCCGCGCGACCACAGGTTCGGGGTCGTACGGCGCGTCGAATAGCGCGACCACACGCCGGGCGCTCGCCGGGATCTGATCCGGACGGTCGTACATCGTGTAGCCCTTGGCGGCGAGCGCGCCTTCGAAGTCGTAACCCGCTTCCTTGGTGGCCGCGAGGATCCCTTTGCGTCCGCCTCCGATCACCAGGTCGACGCCGTCGCCGAACCGTGGCTTAGCGATTTGCGCCACGATTTCCGCATACTTCCGGCGATGGTTGGCGTGGGCGTAGCAGGCGGCGGGCGTGGCATCGGCCATCGACGTGTTGGAGATCACGCCGGTGGACAAGCCGTGTTCCTCCGCGTACTCCAGGATGGTTTTGAGCGGCGTTCCGTCGGTCTTGCCGGGGACGGCGTCAGCGGATTGCGACAGCACGCCGCTCTTGGTTTTGTGGCCGGTGACAATGGCGGTCATGCCGGCGGCGGAGTCGGTCACCCAGCCTCCCACGGGCGAGGTTTCCGATAGCCCGATGTTGGGAAGGTGCTGGATAAACAGTTTGCCGGGCGCTCCATAACCATGGATGCTGGCGGCGTGGAGCGTCGGGATGCCGCCGGCGTCACCCAGAAACAGGATGACGTTTTTGGCACGGCGGTCCTTGGCGCTCAGCGTGACATCGGACAGGCAAAAGGCGAGTAGGAGGAGGACGGACACGAACAGTCTGTTCTTCACGGCTCGCCCAGCTTATCAACTCTCCATCTGTTAAAACACGAGCTTGAAGCCCAACTGGATCAGGCGTTGATCGAGAGCCGAGGTCCAGGCATAGGACGGCGGCGCCGTGATGTTGCCCAGCGTATCGACGGTCGCGGTGGTGTTCATGCCGGTGACGTTGGTGCGGTTGAACAGATTGGTCGATTCGAAGAAGAATTCCGGCTTCCAGCGTTCGCCGATGGGGAAGAGGCGGGAATAGCGGACGTTGAGTTCTGCGGTGGACGGAGCAACCACGGTGTTGCGTCCAACGAACGCGGGACGCTGGAAGGCGTTGCCGGCCGTGGTGTCAAGGTTCAAGGCACGGTTGGAACCGATGTTGAAATTTTCGCCGGTTTGCGCGTTGAACAGCAGGGCGATGCGGTTGTTGCGGAGGAGGTAATGGCCTCCCGTCGGGCTGTAGACGAGGTTGGCGTTGAAGGCGTGGCGGCGATCGGTCAGGGAATTGCCACGGTCGCGGCGGCGGTTGGTGGCGTCCGACAAAGCCGCTGACGCCGAGTCGATGTTGTTCTGTTCCGGCGCGTCGTCGATGGCGTGGGACCACGTCCAGGTCGCAAAGGCGTCGAAGCCCTTGGCAAAGCGCTTGTCGAACCGGACGTTCAGGCCGTTGTAGTTCGACTTGCCGACCGATTCGGCCGACAGGATGTTGTTGAAGCGCGAGTCGATGCGGGACGTCGAAAAGATGGGGCGGCCGTCGGCAAGGAAGTTGCCCGACGGTACGACATTGATGTTCCGCCAGATGGGCAGGCGCGTGCCGTTGGTATACAGATACGTGATGGTGATGCCGGCGTTGGCGCCCAGTTCGCGGGAAATGGATGCGTTGGCGTTGGTGGAATACAGCGTCGCAAAGTCCGGCGACACGGTGTTGATGTCCTGCGTTCCCAGCGTGAAGCCCGTGGGTACGCCGGGGAAGACATTGGGGAACGACGGCGCGAGCGTCGACGTCGGCGGCACGCTAATCGAGAAGAACGACGGCGAGCCGTTCAACAGGATGGATTTGCGGTACTGATCGGTCTGGAACGGGTCGTAAAAGATGCCGCCGCTGGCGCGTAGCACCCACTTGCCCAGGCCGAGCGAGGCGCCCAGGCGAGGCGCGAAGTTGTTCTTGTCGGTGCGGAACTTTTGCGACGCTGCGAACTGCGACGTGCTGTTGGCTGCGGGCGGGCTGAACAGGTCATAACGCAGGCCATAGGTGATCGTGAGGTTGGCGCGAGGCTTCCACGAATCCTGGGCGTACAGGCTGCTGAACTGGGACCGGTAAGTCAGCGACGGGTTGCCGACGGTCTGCGCGAACGTGTTGTAGCCGCGGGGGTTCGAACCGTCCTTGGCGGCGAGGTAGTTGGCGATGGACGAGAACGTATAGATCGCGCTCGTGGCCTGCGTGTACGTGTCGGGAATCCAGCGCAGCGACCCGCCGAATTTGTACGAATGGCGGCCCGAGTTCAGGCTGAAGTTTTCGGTGATCTCCGGCGTGCGTTCTTCGTATTCAAAGCCGGTGTTGGGCGAGTTGCCGAAGTTGGCGACGCCCGAAACCGT
>JAFDVT010000659.1 GCA_018268875.1 Acidobacteriota bacterium | reverse complement strand
CGCACAAGTCGGAACGCCAGCGTCCGCGGATACCGACTTATGCCCGGCATCGCAGGTAAAGCGGCCCGGGATCGGGTGGCTCACCACCGACGCGACCACAACCGCCGCTGGCTTGTATCCCGGCGGCAGTTCGCCCACGCTGGTGGTGTCGCAGAACGTAACCGTGCCCGGCGACACACGATGTACAAACGGCGCGTTGTGAAACGGCGCGAACGTCGTGCCGGCCTGCAACGCGGGTGTGCCGGAAGTAATCAGTTCGCCGGTCGCTTTGCCGGCTTCCGTGAGCGCTTCCGCCAACCGCATGAGCTGCGCGTAACCGCGATGCGCGGCCTTTTCCCGCTCCACGGGATCGGCGATGTGCATGTGGCCGTCGTAATAATGCAAGCCGCGAAAGTTCGGGATCGACTTTGACAATGCCACGACATCTTGGACATGGTCCTGTTCGATGCCCGTGCGATCCATGCCCGGATTGACGTCGATAAAAACGCCGATAGACGAATCCTTCCAGACCTCGGCCTGCTTGGCCGTTTCCACCAGCACGGAAACCTTCGCGTTCGGGTACTTCGCGGCAATCTCCTTCACGCGATCGGCATTGGCGCCGACCACCGGATAGGCCAGCAGCGCGTCGGTGACGCCTGCCTCGAGCGACGTCGACAGTTCCAGCGTCGTCGCGCATTTCACCTGCCGGATGCCGTGTTTTTCCACCATGCGGCGAATGATGTAGGCCATCTTGACGGTCTTCACATGCGGACGCCAACGATTCGGATCGCCGCCGGTGATGGCAAGCGTGGTCCGGATGTTATCGTCCACGATGCTCGGATAAATCAGCAGGGCTGGTGTGCGAAGGCGCTCCACGCCTTCCACGCGGTATGAGTCAAGCTCGGACATTTCTCACATTGTTACAGTAAAGAACTTGTGAGTACACACGACACCGAATTCAAGCGCGGCCTCGGACTCTACGATTCCACGATGATGGTCGCGGGGTCGATGATCGGCTCGGGCATCTTCATCGTCTCGGCGGACATGGCGCGGATGATGGGAAGTCCAGGCTGGCTTTTGCTCGGATGGGTGCTCACTGGCCTGCTCACGATGTTCGGCGCGTTGTCGTACGGCGAACTCGCCAGCATGATGCCGCGCGCCGGCGGGCAGTATATTTACTTGCGCGAAGCCCTGTCGCCATTGTTCGGATTCCTCTACGGCTGGACGTTGTTTCTCGTGATTCAGACCGGCACCATCGCCGCCGTCGGTGTGGCGTTCGGTCGCTTTCTCGGCCTGATGTGGCCGGCCATCAGCGAAACCAACTACATCATTCCGCCGCTTCACGTATCGAGCGGCTACGCCTTCTCGCTATCGACCGCGCAACTCACCGCCATCCTTTGCATCGTGTTCCTGACCTGGACCAATTCACGCGGCGTCGAATACGGCAAGATCGTGCAGAACGTGTTCACCACGTCAAAGCTCGGCACGCTGTTCGGCATCATTTTGATTGGCATCTTTCTGGGTTGGAACAAAGACGCCGTCGCGCAAAACTTCGGCGACCTGTGGACGCCGCGCGGCTATGAAGCGATCGTGCCCGGGTTGACGGCGCTCACGTCTTTCGGCCTGTTTATCGGCCTTTGCGTGTCGCAAACCGGTTCGCTGTTTTCCTCCGACGCCTGGAACAACATTACGTTTACTGCCGGCGAAGTGAAGGAACCGCATCGCAACATTCCGCTATCGCTCGCCCTGGGAACCGGCATCGTAACCGCGCTTTACCTGCTGTGCAACGTCGCATACCTGGTGGTGCTGCCGCTCAACGAAATCCAGCAGGCACCAGCGGACCGTGTCGCCACTGCGATGCTGCAGAAAGTCTTCCCGGGCCTCGGCGTCAGCATTATGGCGGTGGCGATCATGATCTCCACCTTCGGCTGCATGAACGGTTTGATCCTTTCTGGCGCTCGCGCCTACTACGCGATGGCCAAGGACAAGCTGTTCTTCGATCGCGCCGCGGAACTCAACAAAGCGGCCGTACCTGGATGGGCGCTTGTCATTCAAGGCCTGTGGGCGTCGTTCCTGGTGCTGCCGCGAGTGTTCAATCCCGCTACCGGAGCCTACGGCAACCTATATTCGAACCTCCTCGATTGGGTCATCTCCGCGGCGTTGATCTTCTACATTCTGACGATCGGCGCCATCCTTCGCCTGCGGAAAACGCAGCCCAATGCGGAGCGTCCCTACAAAGCCTTCGGCTATCCGTTCGTACCTTTGCTGTACATCCTGGGCGCCTCCACGATCCTGGTTGTCCTGCTGATCTACCGAACCTCGACCACGGCGCCTGGCTTGGTGATCGTGCTGCTCGGCTTGCCGGTATACGCGCTGTTGTCGAAGCGGATTCGAGGTTGACGAATGCCGCTTTTGTTGAAGGAATCTGAAGTCCATCGGCTACTGCCAATGGCCGACCTGATTGGCGTGATGGAGGACGCGCTGGCTGCCTTCGCCGCTGATGCTGTGGATCAACCGGTTCGGTCGGTGGTCCAGATCGGCGCGGAGAAGAACTACTTTGGCACGATGCCGGCCGGGCTTCCGAACGCCGCCGGCGCGAAGCTTGTCACGGTATTTCCCGGCAACCTCGCCAAGGGCATGACGTCGCAT
>JAFDVT010000658.1 GCA_018268875.1 Acidobacteriota bacterium | reverse complement strand
GTGCGCATCAACTGCCCGTAGGGAAAGGGGATCCATCACCATGCGTTATTCGATTCCGTTGCTGACGTTGATCGCGATCCTCGTGCCGGGATGCAGCCACGCGCCGCAACTGGTGAACGAGGTCGTGGCGCAGGAAGTCACCAAGCTGCCCACCAGTCCCGATGACGCCGCCTGGAATGCCGCCCCGGTTCATCAGGCGAAGATGGTGCCGCAGGACCTGGTGGAGCCTCGCCTGATGACACCGTCGACGCCTGAAATATCGGTTCGCGCGCTCACCGACGGGTCGGACGTGGCGTTCCGCATCGACTGGGCGGACGACACCAAGAGCGACGCTCCGGGCCCCAGCAAAATGGTGGATGCCTGCGCTATCCAAATTCCCGAAAAGTACAGCAAAGACCTGCCGGAACCGCAGATGGGGCAGGATGGCAAGACGGTTCAGGTCACGTACTGGCGTGCCGACTGGCAGGCCACGGTGGATGGGCGCGGCGACACCATTCGGGACCTGTATCCGAACGCGACGGTCGATCACTATCCGTTCGAGGCCAAGCCTCTGGACCCGGGTTCCGCGACGCAAAAGGAGATGGCGATGCGCTACGCGCCCGCACGGACATTGGGCAATGTCCGCAGCGGACCTCGCGCCTCGCCGGTGGAGGATCTGATCGCCACAGGACCAGGAACGTTGTCGCCCGGCCCGTCTCTTGGCGCCAAGGGCAAGGGCATTCACAACGCCGCGCACTGGAGCGTCGTCATCAGCCGCAAACTGCCCGACGGCCTCGCACCGAATCAACGTACGCACATGGCGTTCGCGGTCTGGCAAGGTTCGCAGAAGGAGGCCGGCGCACGAAAGATGCGCACTGGCTGGATCCCGCTCGTGCGTCGCGCAGGAGGCGAATGATGACCAGTGAAGCGTTGTCTCCCGCCGTAGTGGCGTTGCTGGCGGAGGCCGCCGAGTGGCGTCTTTACGGTCTTTTGTTCGAGTATCCGGATGCCGCCTGGACCTCGAACGTCGAAGCGCTCGCAGCCTCGCTCGCCGATCCGAATCTTCGGGACTTGGCCGCCAATGCCTTGCGCGACGCGTCCGAAGGTCTGCACATCGCATTGTTCGGACCCGCGGGCACGGTGCCGCCTCGCGAAGTAACCTATCGCGGCGGCGTGCAGTTCGGATACCTCATCGCCGAACTTGCTGCCTTTTACGACGCGTTCGGCTACACGCCGCAAGCGCAGGAGGCGCCGGATCATCTCGCCATCGAGCTTGGCTTCGTGTCGTACCTGAAGTTGAAGCACGCGCATGCACTGGCCAACGGCGAGGACGCCCAGGCGGAAGTGACCGGCGCGGCGTGCGAAGAGTTCGTGCGCGAACATATCGCCTGGCAGGCCGAACCCGTATTGAAGCGTCTTGAGGACTTCGCGCCGGATTATCTGGTGGAAGCCGGCAAGCGGATTCTCGCTCACGCGGGTCCTGCGCCGAAGTCCGACTTTCCGCTCAGCCCGTTCGAAGACGATGAGCGCATGACGTGTGGTCACTCGACCGGTGCGGCGGGCGCCGGCGGGCCCGAAGAGCTCATTCAATTTGAACCATGAACTCCGCGTGACCGAAGTCACAGCGTTTCCGGCGAATCCCGGCGATGCTGAAAGCGGAGAGAATTTTCATGACCACAACCCAGACCCTGGCGGAGTTGGCTACCGGCTCCTACAATGCGATCCGTGTACTCGAAAGCCACGGCCTCGATTACTGTTGCGGAGGCAAGTTGAGCTTGGATCAAGCTTGCCAGAAGAAAGGTTTGAACCCCGCCGAGGTGCTTGGCGAAATCGAACGTAACGCCGGCGGCGCCAGTTCCGGCGACCGCGATTGGAAGACCGCCCCGCTCGACGAACTGGCGCGCCACGTCGTCGCCACCCACCATGAATACCTCAAGCTCGAACTGCCGGTGATCGGCGCGCGGCTACAGAAAGTTCGCGCCGTGCATGGTTCGAAGGATCCGCAACTTCTCGACCGGATGGGCGAACTCTTCGGCGGCTTGCGCGCGGAGATGGAACTGCACATGCACAAAGAGGAAGCGATGCTCTTCCCGTTCATCGAGCAGTACGGCAAGGCACAAGCGGCCGGAAGACCGATGCCTCCCGTTCCGTTCGGAACCATTGCGAACCCCATCCGCGTGATGGAAATGGAACACACCGAAGCGGGCGACGCGCTGAGCGAACTGCGGACGATCACAAAGGATTACGCGTTACCCGAATGGGCCTGTGCGACGGTTCGCGCGTTGTACGCGGGCCTCGCGGCTCTCGAAGCGGACCTGCACGTCCACATCCACCTCGAAAACAACATCATGTTCCCGAGAGCGATCGCTCTCGAAACTGCCTGACTTCTGATCGATTCGCGGGCCGGCGATGAACGAAAACCTATTGCGTCCGAAGCATCCGGAACGCATCTGTTGGGGATGCGACCTCTACTGCCCGGCGCATGACCTTCGGTGCCGCGAAACCCGAGTTCCACACCCGATCGAGCCTTTCGGCGGGTGTGGACCGGAAGGCTCGGAATACGCCAGCAACACGCGTCTCGTGTCGCTACTCCCTACTCCTGCTGTTGTTGACGTCGAGCCTCGCGATCCAGCCGCATGACAAACGAATAAAGCCCCAGACAAGCGGCAAACAGCAATCCAGACACGATCGCACCGGGAATCGCCGTACCGGCCTCGCCGGCCAGGAATGCGTCCAATGTCGCGGTCAACAACCACATCTGCACCATCAACAGGATGACCAATAGCGCGGTCACCGCATCAATCGCGCCCAGACTACGGCCCTGTACCGATGTTCCGCTCATACTTCCGGCTCCATTCGAATCGCGATCAGCTCATCGCCCTTTTGCTCAAGCACCACTTTCGGCAAAGGCCGCGTGGGCGGACCTTGCAGCACCGATCCATCGGCAACCGAAAAGTAACCCTGATGGCACGGGCATTCGAGCCGTCCTTTTTCCTTCGAATAAATCACGGCGCAGGACAGATGCGTGCATTTCTGGCTGTAGGCGACATACTTCGCCTCATCCGTCCGAACCAGGATGCACTGTTCGCCCTCACGCGGATACTCGAAGATCTTGACGCCACCGACCGGGATTTCGCCCGTGCGGGCCACCACTTGCCGTGCATACGCGGGCACTTTGTGCAGCCAGTTTTTGACGAGAATCCACACCTGGCCGGCGAACATCGCGCCACTGCCGAGCGTTAGGAATTTCGACAACTGCCGCCGGCTGACATAGCGTTCATTGGCCTTCGAGACCGAAAATTCTTCCTTCCACAACGGCTGCTGTTCGTCGACAGCGGGCTCGGATGGTGCGACTGGTTCAGGCAT
>JAFDVT010000657.1 GCA_018268875.1 Acidobacteriota bacterium | reverse complement strand
TCGTCGACGGCGTTGTCATCTGCCTTCTGGCAGGGGGCCACGTCCTCCTCGAAGGCGTCCCGGGGCTTGGCAAAACCACATTGCTCAGGACGCTGTCGCAGGTCCTGCACCTGAAATATTCGCGAATTCAATTTACGCCGGACCTGATGCCGGGCGACATTGTCGGTTCGATGATGATCGACACGAACGACAGTGGCGCCAAGTCGATGCGCTTTCACCCCGGTCCAATCTTTTCGAACTTGGTTCTTGCCGACGAGATCAATCGCGCCACGCCGAAAACGCAGTCCGCGCTGCTTGAAGCCATGCAGGAGCGCACGGTTACGTCGGGCAACGTCACGCATGAGCTGGAATCGCCGTTTCTGGTGATGGCGACCCAGAATCCGATCGAAATGGAAGGCACGTATCCGCTGCCGGAAGCCCAGTTGGACCGCTTTCTGATGAAGATCCTGGTGACCTATCCGTCGCGCGAGGATCTGAACCGGATTGTGGAACGAACGGTGCAGCGCGGCGAAATTCCGCTCGAACAGGTACTGACGCGCGCCGAAATCCTCGACCTCCGGCAGGTGGCCAGGGAAGTTCTGGTGGCGCCGCATGTGCGTGATTACGCGATCGACCTGGTGATGGCGACGCAGCCCGATACGCCCACCGCGCATGAGTTAACCACCAAATACATCCGCTACGGCAGTTCGCCCCGCGGCGCGCAGGCGCTGGTGGAATGCGGACGCGTGCTGGCGCTGATGGGCGGCCGCCTGAACCTGAGCATCGAAGACATCCAGGCCATTGCGCCGGCCGTGCTGCGGCATCGCGTGATCCTGAATTTCGACGCCCATGCCGATGGGCAGACCACCGAAACCGTGCTGAGCCGCGTCATAAAGACTGTGGGAGCCGCGGCAACCAAGTGAGCAAGACGAAGCAGGAGCCATTAGTCGACCGTCTGCTTCTCGAAAAACTGGAACGGCTAACGCTTCGTTGGCAGAAGTCGTTCCCCGGGCTTATTGGCGGGCACAATCCGTCGCGCTTTGCCGGCGCCGGCATGGAATTTCTGGATCACCGGAACTTTCACGCGGGCGACGACTTGCGAGCGGTGAACTGGCGCGCGTTCATGCGGCTGGACAAGCTGTTTTTGAAGATGTTCCAGATCGAGCCTCGCGTGCCGGTGCGGCTGCTGTTGGACGTCTCAAAGTCGATGACCACGGGTGAGCCGTCGAAGTTCCTGTACGCGCGGCGGTTGGCCGCTGCGATGTCGTTTGTCGGCCTCGTGAAGCACGACACCATCGCGATTCAACCGTTCAGCGGCGAACTGCACGATTCCTTTACCGCGGGCGGTGGGCGGCATCGCTTTATGCCCACGGCGGATTACCTGGGCGCGCTGGAGCCGTCGGCCATGGCGAGCGATTTTCTGTCGGTCTCCAAAGCGTTTATCGGAAAGTATGTCCAGCGCGGGTTGCTGATCGTGATTTCGGACTTTCTGGACGACCGGGATTCGTTGAAGCCGCTGCAATATCTGGCCGACTTTGGACACGAACTGCAACTGGTGCAGGTGTACGCGCATGAGGATCGCGTGCCGCCATGGAAAGGCGAACTCGATCTCGAAGACGCCGAAACCGGGCAGCATCTGGAACTGTCGTTCGACGACGATGCGCTGGCGCAGTACACGGCGGCGTTCGACGCCTACACGGAATCCATCCAACGGCTGGCGATGCGTAACAATGGTCGCTTCAGCAGCATCTCCACCACGATGCCAGTGGAAGAAGCGATCTTCGGACCGATCGTAGCCAGCAAAGGGATCGCGTAGGCGCGGGCGATGTTTCTCCTCAATCTCAGCTTTGCCGAACTTGCGGCGCTGTTCTCCGTGATCTCGGCGGGCGTGTTCGCGCTGTACCTGTTCGACCGGTCGCGCCGCCGCCAGATGGTGGCGACGCTGCGGTTCTGGAAGCCGTCGGAATTTCCGGTCCAGATGAACCAGCGCCGCAAGGTGCAACAGCCGCTATCGTTGATCCTGCAGATTCTGGGCATCGCGCTGCTGCTGCTGGCGATTGCGCAGTTGAAGTGGGGTTCGCGCGAACGCAACATGCGCGACCACGTGCTGGTGCTCGATACTTCGGCGTGGATGGGCGCGCAGGATAGCCGCGGCGGTGGTTTGCTGATGAACGACGCCAAGAATCTCGCGCTCGCGTGGTTGAAATCCGTCCCGTCGGACGATCGCGTGATGGTGCTGCGGGCCGATGCGGCGGCCACTCCAGCGACGAGGTTCGAGCGCAACAAGCAGACCGTGGAAAAGGCGATTCGCGAATCCCAGCCGGCGGCCTCCGCGTTGCAGTTGGGGCAGGCGCTGCGATTTGCGGCCGAATTTCAGAAATTGCATTCCGAATCGTCGGGCGAAATCGTGTACGCGGGCGCGGGCCGCATGGCGGACCTGGACATCGGCACGGTTCCCGCGAACCTGCGCGTGTTGGCCGTCGAAGGGCCTGCCGACAACATCGGACTGCGGCGGATGGGCTTGCGCCGGTCGTCGACCGATCCCGAAGCGTGGGACATTTTCGTGTCCGTCAAGAACTATGGAGCCTCGCCGCGAGCGGTGCCGATCGGTCTGCAGTTCGCCGGGTCGCCGGCGGGTACGCGGACCCTCCAGTTGAAGCCCGACGCCGAACTCGAGACGACGTTCACCTATCGGACGCGGGCCAACGGCATTGTGGAAGCCAAACTCTTGACGTCCGATCCGTTTCCCCAGGACGATCGCGCGGTGCTCGAAATCCCGCAGCAGAAACAGTTGCGCATCGCGGTATACACCAACGAACCGGAACTGTTGCGCCCGGTGTTGAGCGCGAACCCGAACATGGCGGCGACGTTCCTGCCGCCTTCCGCCTACCAGGCGGAACCTGCCGATGCCGACCTGATGATTCTCGATCGCTTTGCGCCACCGCAGCCTCCCAAGCGCGACGCGTTGTGGATTGAGCCTCCCGCGGCGCAGTCGCCGGTGACAGTTGTGGGGCGGAAGTCCGCGGCAAAGTTGACGCGTTGGACGCAGGATGAACTGCTGGGCGCGGGGCTTCGCACCAAGGACCTGGAGATCGAACAATCGGTGACGTACCGCCCAGCTGCCAACGATATTGTGATTGCGGAAAGCGACGGCGAGGCGTTGATTGTGGCGCGGCCGGGCGCGAGGAAGAACGTCGTGATCGGGTTCCATCCGATCCGCACGCGCATGCGGTACGAATTGGCGGCGCCGTTGTTGTTTGCCAACACGATTCGCTGGATGGAGCCCGAAAGCTTCCGGCGCTGGCAGTTGAACGGC
>JAFDVT010000656.1 GCA_018268875.1 Acidobacteriota bacterium | reverse complement strand
GAAGAGTTGAAGAACCCGGCGCGGACACTGCCAATCGCGCTCGCCCTGGGTACAACCATCGCAGCGGCGCTGTTCCTGATTTTGAACGTCGTGTTCATCTACGCCTCGCCGATGTCGGTGATGAAAGGCGTGTTCGCCATCGGTTCGCTCACGGCGGAACGTTTGTTCGGACAGGAGGCGGCTGGCGTATTCAGCGCCCTCATGGCCTTGGCGCTACTCGCCAGCGTGAACTCCATGGTCACGATCGGGCCTCGCGTGTACTATGCGATGGCGCGCAATGGCGCCTTTTTCGCGGGCGCGGGCAAGGTCCATCCGAAATATCACACACCGGTGAATTCGATCATCTGGCAGGGCCTGATGACCTTGGTGATGCTGTTCACCTCGTTCCGCGATTTGATGGACTACATCGGCTTTACGTTGAATATCAGCGCGGTGATGGCGGTCTCGTCGCTGTTCTTTCTCAGGAACCGGCCAGGCTGGCAGAAGTTGAAAGTGGTCGACTTTCTGTATCCGCTGGTGCCCGCCTTGTTCGTCCTGGTGGGACTTTGGATCACCTACCAAGGCCTGACCAAGAAGCCCGCCATTTCGTTCGCGGGCCTTGCGACCGTGGCGATTGGCGCGCTCATTTACCGCTTCCGGATTCAAAAGAACGGCATCGCCGCCGACTTACAATAATGCCCACAGTACTGAGCGGAGTGACCATCCGCGACCAAATCCTGAGTGAACTGAAGCCGCGCGTGGCGGCGCTTCCCCGCCCTCCCGGTCTTGCCGTTGTGCTGGTCGGCCATGACCCGGGTTCGGAAGTGTATGTCCGCAACAAGATCAAAGCCTGCGCGGATCTTGGCATCTATAGCGACAAGCTCACGCCGCCGGAAGATATCTCGACGGCGGGCATGCTGGACCTGATCGCGGAATTGAACGCGCGTCCCGACATCGACGGCATTCTCGTACAGATGCCGCTGCCGAAGCAGATTGACTCGCGCGCCGTGCTCGAAGCGGTGGCCGCCGACAAGGATGCCGACGGCTTTCATCCGACCAACGTTGGACATCTTGTCGCGGGACGCCCCGCGCCTCGCGCCTGCACGCCGGCGGGCATCATGGAAATGCTGCGGCGTTATGGGATCGACCCGGCAGGCAAGCACGCGGTGGTGATCGGACGTAGCGACATCGTCGGCAAGCCGATGGGCCTCCTGCTGCTGCACGCCAACGCGACGGTGACGATTTGCCATTCACGCACGGCGAACCTCGCGGAAGAGGCGCGTCGCGCGGACATCCTCGTTGCCGCCATCGGCAGGCCGGCGTTTGTCACCGCGGACTTTATCAAGCCGGGAGCGGTTGTGATCGACGTCGGCATGAACCGCATTGCCGATCCGGCGGCGCCCAAGGGTACGAGATTGATTGGCGATGTCGACCCCGAGGCCATGGCGACCGTTTCGTCGGCGTACACACCGGTCCCTGGGGGCGTCGGGCCGTTGACGATTGCGATGCTGATGGCCAATACCGTGGAACTTGCCGAACAGCGGTTGCGTAAATCCTCATAACAAGATGCTGCTTCGCGTTGGACTCACGGGAGGCCTTGCCAGTGGCAAAGGAGTTGCCGCCCGTGAGTTTGAGCGCCTGGGGTGCCACCTCATCGAAGCGGATAAGCTTGGCCACCGCGTACTCCTGCGTAACGAGCACATCGCGTACGACGCGGTTGTGGCCGAATTCGGGCGGGAAATTGTCGACCCGGCATCCGGCGAAATCGATCGCCGCAAGCTTGGGGCGATCGTGTTTGCCGACCCTTCACGGTTAGCGGCGCTGAACGCGATTTCGCATCCCGCAATCGAACAATTGGCCAATCAACAGATGGTGAATCTTCGCGGAATCGTCGTATATGAAGCTGCGATACTGATAGAAACAGGCGGTCACCGCAAGTTCGACCGAATCGTCCTGACGGCGTGTCCGGAAGAAATGCAGATCGAGCGGGCCATGGCTCGCGACGGCCAGTCCCGCGAAGCAGTGGTCCAACGGATGAAACGACAAATGCCGCTTAGCGAAAAGCTGCGTTACGCCGACTACGTGATCGACACTTCCGGCTCCATCGAGGAAACGCTCGAACAAACCCGCAACGTTCACCGGTCACTCATTTTGTACGGAGAAATCGCTCCCTTATGAAATCGCGAATCATACTTTTGACAGTGCTGCTTGCCGGCGGCTTCTTCTTCCTGACGTCGAGGACCCGCTGGAGCCTGAGCGAACTCAAGCGCGTGGTGTCCAACGAAGCACCCGGCGATGGCCCGCTGTTTCGAGAAGCTTCCGCGGTCCAGGGCGCGGGTCTCACCACCGACGAACTGAACAATATTGAGATTTATAAGCGGGCGAACCTCGCCACGGTGAACATCACGTCCACCGTGTATAAGCAGGATTGGTTCATGCAGAACTATCCGGTGAAAGAAGCCGGTTCCGGCTTCATCATTTCGGCCGATGGAAAGATCATCACCAACAATCACGTGATTTCCGGCAGCCAGCAAGTGGAAGTCGCGCTGGCGAACCATGAGACGTACAAGGCGCAGATTCTGGCGCGCGACCCGCAGAACGATCTTGCGATTCTGCAGATCAAGCCCAAGGCGTCGTTGTCGTATCTGGCGCTGGGCAACTCCGACGCCCTCCAGGTCGGGCAGAAGGTGTTGGCGATCGGAAATCCATTTCGGTTGGAAGGGACGCTGACCACCGGCGTCGTGTCCGCGCTGGGACGTCCGCTGCAAAGCGAGAACCGTACGCTCGAAGGCATGATTCAGACCGACGCGGCGATCAACCCCGGCAATTCCGGCGGGCCGTTGCTCGATTCGCAAGGCAGCGTCATTGGCGTCAACACCGCGATTTACGGGCCTGGCGGCAACATCGGGATCGGGTTCGCGATGCCGATCGCGCGAGCCAAAACCATGCTGACCGACTATCAGGCGGGCCGCGTGTACCGCAAGCCGAGGCTTGGCGTCGAAGTGCTGTACATCGCGGGTGATTATGCCGAAGCGTTGGAACTGCCTCGCAAAGGCGGGCTGCTCGTACAACGCGTGATTCGCGGCACTGCCGCGGCGGAATCGGGAGTTCGCGGGGCGCGGGACTCGGCCGTTATCGGCAACTACGAAATCGGCATTGGCGGTGACTTCATCACGGCGATCGACGGCAAGCCGGTGGATCGCCAGGATGCGCTGTCGCAAGTGTTGGCCAAGAAGCGCGCCGGCGATGACATGGACTTGACGGTGTTCCGCGCCGGTAAAGAATCCACCGTAAAAGTGAAGCTTGGCGAAGCGCCGGACGAACGATTCTAGATCAACTGCCTGCGCTTGATTTCGACGTAAGCGGTCACCAATTGCTGGCAGATCGCTTCCGGAGTAAACAGGGAAAACCACACGCCCTGGCGGCGTAGCGTCATCTCGGTTTCCTTCAGGCCTTTCCACGCGGCATGCGCGCTCAGGCGAGCGTACACGTCGCGTTCGCTGTCCACGGGATTGCCGCCGCTATAGAGCGGCATCGCATCGGACGGCTTCAACATGCCGGCTAGCACGACATGCTGCGCGTTCAGCAACCGAATCGAGCGGATAAAGCTCTCGGCCAACATCGGGTCATCGAGTTCGGTCAGGAAAATGATCAACGCGCGGCGGCGAAGCTTGAGGCGCAGGAACGTTGTGATTTCGTCAAAGTCGGGCGACACCGCGCGAGGTTCCAGTTGATAGAGCGCGTCGCGACAAGCCGCATAATGCGCCTTGCCATTGCGCGCGCGAACAAAGCCATGCAACCGGTCGCTGAAGGCGGCGAGCCCAAACAGGTCGCCATTGCGCTCGGCCGCTGCGCCTAAAACAAGGCCCGCCTGCATAAAACGTTCGAGCGTGGATTCGCGCCCCGACATCCTGGCGCTCAGCCGCCCAGCGTCGATCACGACGTAAATTTCCTGCGTACGCTCGACTTGAAACACCTTGGTAATGGGCTTGCCGCGTCGTGCCGAGGCCTTCCAATGGATCTCGTCGTACCCGTCGCCCGGCGTGTATTCACGCAGCTTTTCGAACTCACGGCCCTTGCCCACTTGCCGCAAAAGATTGGTTCCCGCCGCGCCTGTACGTAGCGCGGCCAAGGCGTCCGCATGGCGCAGGTTCGGATAGACGCGCACTTCAAACTCGGCCGGCACCTTACGGCGTACGTCCCAGAGACCGATCGCAGACGCGCCTTCCACGTATGCCGCTTCGATCCGGTAACGGCCTCGCCTTCGCGGCGTAACCACCCAATCGACAGCGGACGAGCCGCTGGGGTCCAATTGCACAAGCCGAACATCCTCCGGCGTGTCAAACCCATCGGCAAGAGGCAACCCGAGGCGTAGGGCGCGAAGCGTCGCGGGCGCGTCTACACGAAGCGGAATCGCGTCTTCGCGCTCGCGATACAAGCGCACCAGCGGCGGCGCCGAGACGCGAACCTCATCTAGCATGGAACGGCTCATGACGGCGTCCAGGATCGCGATGGCGGCTACAAGCGCGACCATCGCGGAGGTAATCACGCCAGCGCCGGGCACGAGTCCGCCAGCGACCGCGGCGGGGAACGCGACCAACGCAAGCAACCACAAAAGCCGGGACGCGGGGACCATGATGTTAGACCGGGACGGCCACCGACTCAATCAGTTTGCGAACCACCTCGCCGCCGGTTTGGCCTTCGATTTCAAACTCGGGCCGGACGATCAGGCGATGCTCCAACACAGGAACGGCCATCAACTTCACGTCGTCCGGCGTCACGAAGTCGCGCATGTCGAGCGCCGCGTGGGCACGGCTTGCGGCGATCAATGCCTGCGTCGCGCGAGGACCTCCACCGACGAGCAAAGCCTCATGCGTGCGCGTGCGGCGCACCAGATCGACGATGTAGGCCACGAGTTCCGCGCGCATGGCGACGTCCTGCAAGGCCTGTCGCGCGATGTGCAGTTGACCCGGTTCCAACACCGGCCGCGCGGCGCCTTCTGCCAGCGATTTTTCCGGCGCATTGCCTTGCAGCATGCGCTGCGCCAGTTGCAGTTCTTCCTCGCGTTCCGGAAATCCAACCGGAATCTTCAGCATGAAGCGGTCTTTCTGGGCTTCCGGCAGCGGATACGTACCTTCGAACTCGATCGGGTTCTGCGTTGCGAAAACGGTAAAGCCCGGGTCGAGGTCATGCGTTTCGCGATCGATGGTAACGGCACGTTCCTGCATGGCCTGCAACAGAGCGGACTGCGTTTTTGCGGGCGCGCGATTGATTTCGTCCGCCAGCAGAAAGGTCGTAAAGACGGGCCCTGGAACCAGCGTGAATTCGTTCTTCTGCAGATTGAAGACATTGGTGCCCGTGATGTCGGCGGGCATGAGGTCCGGCGTGAACTGAATGCGGGAAAACGCGCATCCCAGCACCTGCGCGAGCGTCCGGGCCAGCAACGTCTTGGCGACGCCGGGCACGCCTTCGAGCAAGGCATGCTGCTGGCTTAAAACGGTGATCAGGCATTGGTCGATCACCTGCGTCTGGCCGATCACCACTTTCGCGGTTTCCGCGCGCGCGGCCGCCAGAATCGCTTGGAGTTGCTCGAGTCTTGGTGTCATTTTCGTTCCGTCAAAATTCGATGTATTTCCCGATAGGCCTCAACGGGCGCGTCGTGCCATCGCGCCGCGGCCTGGTCCATCGCCGCGATGCGCGATTCGGATACAGGAGGCCGCAAAGCCGCCGATTTCTTCCATTCCTGCAACGCAACCGCGGCCAGATCCTGCCGCGCGATGCTGCGTTCGAGCAGCGCGGTCAAGCCCTGCTGCGCATCCCATCCGGCGACCGTGGAATCGGTCTCGATCGCACGCGGCGGCAACAATCCGGTGGCATTTCGCCAGATAAACAGCAGCGCCAATAGCGCCAGCACCGCAACCGCGCCTTGCAGCCGGTAGCGCCGCAACAATGTGCCGACGCTCGTCGTATCGCGAACCTGATGATGGTATTCGTCGAACACAATTCGCGAATTCGATCCCGCTAGAGCGGCGATCCACGGGCCGTCCGCATGTTCACGAAGCCCCTCGTTCGATAGCCGGAACATCTGTGTCGCGACGACGATGCTGCCGCGGCCCATGGGCTTCTCGATCTGGATCGGGAGCCCGTCTTTG
>JAFDVT010000655.1 GCA_018268875.1 Acidobacteriota bacterium | reverse complement strand
CAATCCGAATACAGCGGGCCGCATCAACGGGAGCCGGGACTTTGCCGGCGCTTTGACCGGAGCGGCGGTCCAACTGCAGGCCGGAGCGTTGATCGGAGCGAGTCGCGAACTGCTGGCGTTCCTGAACCTGCAGGAAAATGCCACTCGTTCGAAGGTGATTTCGGCCCCGAGCCTGATCGCCACCGATAGCATCGCCGCGTCAATCAACGTCGGCAATGAAGTTCCGACGCTCACGTCGACCACCGCGTCGGGCATCACCACCGGGGGCAACACGCAGTTTGCGCAGAACATCAGCAGCCGTAACACCGGTGTGACGCTGAACGTGATGGCGCGCGTGAATCCAAGCGGCATCGTTACGCTGGTGATCAACCAGGAAGTGAGCGCGCCGCAACCTCCGACGGCGGGCGGCATCCCGTCCCCTTCGTTCTCAAAACGCACCGTGCAGACGCAGATCACGATGCAGGATGGCGACACGATCGCCATCGGCGGCATCATCAACGAGAGCTCGTCGTCGTCAAGCTCGGGCGTTCCGGGTCTGCATCGTATCCCGATCCTCGGAGCGGCGTTCGGAAACCGTTCGTATTCGAGAGATCGCACGGAGCTGATTGTGTTCATGACGCCGCGTGTGATTTTCGACAACAACGACCTGATGGACGCGAGCGAAGAACTGAAGGGTCGCGTTCGCAAGCTGCGCAAGATCATCAAGGAAATGTAAGAGGGCGGCATGTTTGGCGGCCGCTTTCGAAAATGGTTCTTTGCGCGTTGTCTGCTGCCGGGGGCGAGCGGACGTCATGAACGACTGGTGGAAGGCCGCAAGCGCGGCCTTTTTGCCGTTCTTGGGCCGGGGCAAACGGTGGTGGAGCTAGGTCCTGGGACGGGACCGAACTTCGCGTACTTCCCCGCCTCGATCCGCTGGCTGGGCGTCGAACCCAATCCCTACTTGCGGCAGCGGTTGCTCACGGGCCAGTCTCGCGAGGTGTTCGAGAGTACGAAGGATGTGCCATCGGGTACCGCGGACGCCGTGGTTTCGACCCTGGTGCTGTGTTCGGTGGAGGATCCGGGGGCAATGCTGCGGGAGGTTCGCCGGATGCTGAAGCCGGGCGGCGTGTTTCTGTTCCTGGAGCATGTGGCGGCGCCGGAAGGCTGCGCGAGGCGCAGGACGCAGAAGCGGGTTCGGCGGGTGTGGCGGTGGTTCGGCGACGGGTGCGATGTGTGCCGGGAGACCGCGGACGAGCTGGCGCGGGCGGGGTTTTCCGCCGTGGAATGGCAGGCGTTCGAGGTCAACGAACTGGGTCCCGCGGCGCCGCACATTGTGGGGCGCGCGCTGAATTAGTGCTTGCCGACCAGATGCGTCAGATCGGAACGGCGCATGTCGCCGACGGCGACGCGGACGCAGTCCCTGCCTTCCCGCTTGGCCTGGTAGAGGGCGGCATCGGCGATCCCGATGAGGCCTTCGGGGAACGCCTCGCTGCCCGGCATGGCGTGGGTTGCGCCGAAGCTGGCCGAGACGTGAATTTCCAGTTCTCCGACGTGAATCGGTTCGTTCGAGATGGCTTGGCGGAGGCGTTCGCCCTGCGAGACGAGAAACTGGTTGTGGCAGCCCGGCAACACCATTAGAAATTCCTCGCCACCGTAACGGCCGATGGCATCGTAGGTGCGGCAGGTGGCGCGCAGACGGCGGGCGGCCTCCCGCAACACTTCGTCCCCGACCAGATGGCCGTAGGTGTCGTTGATGGACTTGAAATGATCGATATCCATCATGACGACGCCGACGGGGGTATCTTCCCGCTCCATGCGGGCGAGTTGGCGGCCTAGTTCCTCAAAGATATTGGAGCGGTTGAGCAGGCCGGTGAGGCCGTCCCGGCTGGCCTGATCGCGCAGCGCCTCGCGAGCGGAGATGAGTTCCTGCTGGAGGCGGATAATGCGCAGGCCCGCGCGGAGGCGGACTTGCAATTCGTTCTGATCGAACGGCTTGGTGATGTAGTCGTCCGCGCCCGAATCCATGCCTTCGATCAGGTCTTCCTTGAGGCTCTTGGAGGTAAGCAAGAGCAGATAGGTGTACTTGGCCTGCGGCAGTTGCCGCACAAGGCGGCACACTTCGGGGCCCGTCAACCCGGGCATCACCCAATCGAGGATCGCCAGCGTCGGGGCGTCCTCTTTCTGTAATTCGTTCCAGGCGGCCACCCCGTCGGAGACTTGGTGAACCTGGTAACCCCACTTGCTCAAAGCCGCTTCCAGCAGACGTCGCGATACGATGCTGTCGTCTGCTATGAGCACTCGAACTGGGGTAGACATTTGGTCCGGCACTCTTAACTCAATTTCTGGCCAGCGAGGATCTGTGTCCCTTCCCCTCATATCGTCTCCGGTGGTTGTGAACCTTAGCGCGTGCGAGCCTTGGGTCCCGCGAATTCCATAAGATAGGTGGAACATCGTGATTCGGAACGCCTTCTTCTACCAGTTTGCCCTTGTTTTCGGGGGCGCAAATGTGGCTATGTCCCAGTCTATCCCCTTGGCTCACTACCCGCATGTGGTCCGGGAGACATTGCCCGCTACGGCAAACGCCGCCGCCACAGCGCGTCCGCCACTGGCGGGAATACCACTACTTGTACCAGGGGCGGACACTTCTGTCTGGGTAGGTACTTCTCACGGCATCCTCCGATACGCCAATGGGAAGTATCGCTACTACTCGGGTAAGCGTTATCTGCCGGAGGACACGGTCACGGCGCTGGCTCCCGATGCGGCGGGTACGGGCGTGTATGCGTGGACCGGCAATGCCGGGGTCCATCTGCGAATGGAAACGCTCACCCTGGCGCAGAAGGCGGCGAGGTTTGAGGAGCGCATCGCCAAGCGTCACAACCGCTATGGCATGGTCGCCGATTCCGTTCTCACCAGACCAGGAGACCTTTCGAGCAATCAGTTGTATTCGAACGACAACGACGGGTTGTGGACCGCGATGTACGGGGCAGCGGAATGTTACCGGTACGCGGTGACGGGGTCGCCGGAGGCTTTGGCGCTGGCGAAGCGATCCGTGGAGGCGCTGCTCTATCTGGAACAGATCACCGGTCGGCCCGGTTTTCCGGCGCGGTCGTACATCAAAAAGGGTGAAATAAAGCCCAAAGACGGCGTCTGGTACAAGACGTCCGACGGGGCGATGGAATGGAAAGCTGACACCAGTTCGGATGAGATTGTAGGCCATTTTTACCTGTTCTCGATCGCCTACGACCTGCTGCCGGACCCGGCGCTGAAGCGCAGGATCGCCGCGACGGCCAAACGGATCATGGATCATATTCTGGACAACGGTTACAACCTTGTGGACGTCAACGGCAAGCCAACACGGTGGGGCAAATGGTCGCCGGAGTTCTTCGCTGGCGAGGGGAAGTCGGACGCGGCGTTGAACGCGGTGGAGTTGCTGTCATTCCTGCGGGCGACGCGGCATTTTACCGGCGAGGCCAAGTACGACGAGGCGTATCGCAAGGCGGCGATCGACCTGGGTTACGCGCAGATGGCGGCGAAGTATCTCGAATGGTTCGAAGAGCTCAATTATTCCGATGAGGAACTGGCCCTGCTGTCGTACCAGATCCTGTTCCGCTACGAAAAAGACCCGCGGTTGCTGGCGGTGTACCGCGAAGGACTGAACCAGTGGTGGAAGAACATCCAGCGCGAGAACAATCCGCTGTGGATGCTGATCTACCAGTACTGCAATCCTGGCGCGCGGATCGACTTCCGTCCGGCCGTGCAAACGCTGGCCGACATCCCAATGGACCTTGTCTCCTGGCCGGTGCGGAACTCGCATCGCACCGACATCGAATGGGCGGAGAAGAAGGACCGGTTCGGCAAGCGCGAGGCCTTGACGTTGTTGCCGGCCTCTGAGCGCCCGGTGACCAAGTGGAACGGCAATCCGTTTCTTGTCGACAGCGAGCGCGACGCCACGGCGGAAGACGATGGGAGCTTTTTCCTGCTGCCGTACTGGATGGGGCGGTATCAAAAGGCGTGGCACGAAGCCGCCATGCGATAACCTGGAACGCGTATGTCTTCCTCATTGTTCCGCGCGCTGGTAGCGTCCCAAGCCGATGGCAAGACCCAAGTGGAGTTCCAGAATCTCACCCGGGAGCAGTTGCCGCCGGGCGATGTTTTGATCGAGGTGGCTTATTCGAGCCTCAACTATAAAGACGGACTGTGTGTGACCGGCAAGCCCGGTGTGATGCGTTCGTTTCCGATGGTGCCGGGGATCGATCTGGCCGGGACCGTGGTGGAGTCGAGTACGGCGGAGTTCGTGCCGGGCGACTCGGTGGTGTTGACCGGCGGTGGGTTGGCCGAAACGCACTGGGGCGGCTATTCGAAGTTCGCGCGGGTGAAGAAAGACTATCTGGTGAACCTTCCCGCGGGACTCACGGCCAAACAGGCAATGGCGATCGGCACGGCGGGCTTTACCGCGATGCAGTGCGTGCTGGCGATCGAGAAACACGGGGTCGCGCCGGGGCACAAGGAAGTTGTGGTGACGGGCGCGGCGGGCGGCGTCGGTAGCGTCGCGGTGACGATTCTCGCCAAGCTTGGGTATCGCGTGGTGGCGTCGACGGGGCGCGAGGAAACGGGCGAGTACCTGCGTTCGCTGGGCGCCGCGGAAGTGATCGACCGGGGCATTTTTACGGCGGAATCGAAGCGGCCTCTGGATAGCGAACGGTTCGCCGGCGCGATCGATACGGTGGGCGGAACGACGCTGGCCGGGGTACTGCGTTCGATTGCCTACCGCGGTTCAGTGGCGTGCTGTGGATTGGCCGGAGGTTCGAACCTGCCGACCACGGTGCTGCCGTTCATCCTGCGAGGCGTGAGCCTGCTGGGGATCGACTCGGTTCGCGCGCCGCAGGCGGAGCGGGCGGAGGTCTGGTCGCGCCTGGCCGCCGATCTTCCGCTGGAACAGTTGGACGCGATGACGACGGTGCACCCGCTGACCGACATTGTGAACCT
>JAFDVT010000654.1 GCA_018268875.1 Acidobacteriota bacterium | reverse complement strand
TGGCCGACTTCCGGCAAACCGAGGGCGATACAGAACTTAGGTAAGGCGTTTCGCTGAGACATGAAGCTTTGGCGCGCTTAAAGGAGGATATCACGGGCGGCCCGTTTGACCTTCCGCGCCCAACGAAATCAGATTTGCGAACAGGCGGTAAGCGCCCGGTACCGCATACGGCAACTGCCTGTACCAAGCGTAGGCGCAGTATACGTAGCGGCCCTTGCCGTACCTCGCCTCGAGCCACCCGCCCCGCTGTAGAGCTTGGCCCGCGTCGTTGGTTTCCAGCAGTGCCGTGTACTCCGGCGCCCACGTCTTCCAGAACTTCGACCCGCGCTGTTCCACCCATCCGTCGAAGTCCCGCGCCGAGATTTTGTTGGGCGCCTGAAACACAGGGTGCCCCGGCGCCAGAATCCGTACCGGCGAATCCTCCTCGCTGATCTCTTCCGCCCGCGCCGTCATCGTATAGGGAAACGGCCCGTAGTTCCCGTCGTACTCCTGGGTGTTGTATTGCACGATCAGGGTTCCGCCGTTCTTTACAAACTCCAGCAACCGCGCATTGTGGACCTTCAACTCCGGTCTTGCCGCATAGGCGCGGATGCCTAGCAGCAGCGTCGTGTACCGGCTCAGATCCGCGGTCGCGATGTCGTTCGCGCTGAGCAGATCGTAGGCGACTCCCAATTGCCGCAATGCCTCGGGAACCTCATCGCCGCTGCCCATCACGTAACCCACACGCAGGCCTTTCGACACCTGGACGTCGATCACCCGCGCGACATGCACCGCTGGCTTTGCGACGTACAGCGTCTCGAGTCCCGAATAGGTGATGGGCAGGAAACTGGCGTCGTAGGTCTTGCCGGCGCTGGTCGCCACCGCACGCACGGTGTAATCGCGTACCCCGGCCGGCAACCGCAGCGCAAACGTCGCCCGTGCCTCTTCGCCCTCTTTCTGGAACGAAAGCTCCTGTATTGCGGGGGACACCGTTACGCCAGCGGGAACATCCAAGCGCAACTGACCCGTTCGCGCCCCGGAACCTACATTGCGAACCACCGCCTCCACACGGTATTCCGAGGTCCCGGCCGGAGCCACGCCGTTCGCCGCCACGAATTGCACGGAGAGCGCGGGGCCAACGGCGAGTTTGCGGCGTACCTGCAACCCGATCGAGTCCACACTGCTGGTTTCGATGTCGCGCTCGATAAAACTTTCTATGCCCTGATAGCGGTACGTTGCCCGCACGCGAGGCAATTCGGGTTCCGGCAGCCATTGGTACGAAGCCTCCTGAATCGAGGCGCGAGTCCAGTTCACGCTCGAAGGCCGCGCGTCCGCCGGAACCGTGATCGAAAACTCATCGCCCTCGCCAGCGGTCCCCCACCCGCCGATCACCCGTTTCCGCACGCCCTGTATGGGAACCCCGGATCGTACCCGAAAATCCGCCGAAATCTGGAAGGTTTGCCCCGGCGTCGCTACCGCGAATGTCGTTCGCGCCGCCGGCAGCACCAACGCCTCCAGTTCCACTCCCAGGGCGAGGTTCAATGCCTCGCGCAACCGGTCCGCGGTGCCATCCCCAGCTACCATCAGCGCCCGCGCCAGGTGCGGAGCCACAGCCCAAGGCGCATCCGCGCGGAATGCAGCCTTGGCCTTCGCCACTTCTTCCGCCACGGGACCCGAAACCGAAGTGTCCACCCAGTCAAACAAATCCGTATCCTTGGCAGGACCGCCATCGATCAGGTTCAAATACGAATACACCGGACCCGGTCTCGCCAACACGGCTCCCATCGCCTGCGACCTGTGCCAGCGGTACCCTTCGCGCCCGATTTCGGCGTAACTCCGCCCCAGCATCGCATCGTAAACGCCGGAATCGATACGCAGCGTATGTTCGGCGAGCGTTCCGCCCTGGTACAGCTTGGCGACGATGCCGCGGTTCGCGTCCACCGCCTTGCGAACCGCCGCGTTCCCCGAATACTGATGCTGCCCATGCCCGTCTCGCGCGGTCCCACTGAACCTCGTGATCACCACCTGCGGACGGACGTCCTGGATCGCCTTCGAGATCACCGCGACGCCCTGTTCGACAGGCCACTTCCGCAGCGCCTCTTCGATGTTCTTCGAATAGCCGTAGTCGGCAAACCCGCCGAACCGCAACTTGACGCCGTAATACTTGCAAGCCTTTTCAAGCTCCAGAGTCCGCAGTACGCCGAGGTTGTCGAAGGTGTCGCCAGTAATCAGGTTCGCGCCGGATTCGCCGCGCGTCAGCGACAGCAGCGTGACGTCGTAACCTTTGCCGCGCGCCAGGTAGGTCAGCAAGGCGGCGTCCTCATCGTCCGGATGCGCGACGACGTATAGGATCCTGCCATTAGTCTCCAGTTTGCGGATCGCCTGCCAAACGGCGGCGGCCCCGCGGTCCTCCGGCAGGACCTCGACGGCCGGCAAAACCATCGCAAAAACGGCGCACAAAAGAACCAGCAGACGCATGACGGTAGAATGTTACCAAGTAGTCTTCTTTTATGCGGCTGTTTACTGCACTCACCCTTGCCTTCGCTCTCGCCTTGCCGGCGCAGCAGCCTTCGTCCAAAAAACCGGCCCCGGCGGCGGCCAAGCCGCAGCAGCAACCCGAAGACGACCGCATCATTCTGGACGTCACCCGCGTCAATATTCTGTTTTCGGTGTCCGATCGCAAAGGGCGCTTCGTCACCAACCTCGCCAAGGAAGATTTTGAGGTCTTCGAAAGCAAGAAGGAACAGCACATCCTCGAGTTCACGGCGGAAACCAACCTGCCGCTGCGCCTGGGCATCCTGATCGACACCAGCAACTCGATTCGCGAACGGTTCCGCTTTATTCAGGACGCGGCCACCGAGTTCATGAAATCCGTGATGCGCCCCGAACAGGACCGCGCGGTGCTCGTCAGCTTCGATCAATCAGCGCAGATGATCTCGGATCTGACTGGCGACGTCGAGAAATTGGAAAAAGGAGTCCGAGACCTTCGGCCCGGCGGAGGCACGGCGCTGTACGACGCGATTTATTTCGCCTGCCGCGACAAGCTGATCCTCGATCAGCCCCGGCACAAGTTCCGCCGCGCGCTGGTGATCCTATCGGACGGCGACGACAACCAAAGCCGTTATACGCGCGAACAGGCCCTGGAAATGGCCCAGAAGTCGGACGTCGTCATCTACGCGATTTCCACCAACACCACCAGGATCGAAAGCGACGGGGACAAACTGCTTCGCTACCTCGCCCGCGAAACCGGCGGCATGGCGTTCTTCCCGTTCAAGGTGGAAGACCTGGAACAGTCATTCACCAACATCGCCAACGAACTGCGCAGCCAGTACAACATCCTATACCGTCCGGAACCTCTTCGCGCCGATGGCCTCTATCATCAGGTGGACGTGAAGGTTCGCAACCGCAAGGACCTTGTGGTACGCGCCCGCCGCGGCTACTACGCCCCTGGCGCGTTGACCCCCGGCGCGATCGGTTCCGACAACCGCTGATTTCTGGATATAGAATCTTGAGATGCCTCAGCATCTCTCCCGGCGAACTCTGATCGCGGCGGCGTCGGCCCTCCAGGCAACATCGGCCCAGGAACGCAAGCCGGTCGTACAGGAACCCTACCCGTCGACTTCCATCCAGGCCCAAGGCAACCCGATCCGCATCGTTACGATGTACAAGTTCGACCCCGCTGAGGTCGAAAAGATCAAGAAAGCGACCTCCGCCGTCAACGTCGATCTCGTCATCGCGCCCAATCGCGAAGAGTTCCGCAAGCAACTCCGCGATGCCGAAGTCGTCTACGGCAACGTCAATGGCACCGACCTCGATTACGCGCCCAAGCTCAAGTGGATCCAGTGGGGCTCCGCCGGCGTCGAGGGCATGGACGACGCTGTGAAGGCGCATCCCGCCGTCGTCACCAATTACGCCCGCATCTTTGCGCATGGCATCTCGGAAACCGCCATTGGACTCCTTCTCAGCCTCACGCGCGGCCTTGCGACCTATTACATTCCCCAGTTCGCCAAGCGCACGATGGTCCCGGTCGGTACCGCCAAATCGCCGAACCATGTCGAACTCGTAGGCCTCACCATGGGCATCGTCGGCATGGGAGGCATCGGCAGCATGATCGCCCGCCGCGCGAAATACGGCTTTGACATGCGCATCGTTGCTACGGACGCCAAGCCCATCCCCAAGCCTGAATACGTCGACGAACTTCACGATCCGTCGTGGTTCGAAACCATGGTGCCGATGGTCGACGTCCTGGTTTGCGCGGCGCCTTCGACGCCCAAAACCCGCCGGATGTTCAACGAAAAAGTCTTCCGGTCCATGAAGAAGACCGCGTACTTCCTCGCGATGTCCCGTGGCGACCTCTTCGACGACATGGCGCTCGTCAAGGCCTTGAAGGAAGGCTGGATCGCAGGTGCGGGACTCGATGTCTTTCCGCAGGAACCACCGCCGTCCACACACCCGATCTTCGATTGCCCCAACGTCGTGATGTCGGCGCATACCTCGGGCTGGAGCACCAACCGTCAGGTCCGCCTGATCGACCTGTTCGCCGACAACGTCCGCCGCTACGCCGCGGGCATGCCGCTGGTCAACGTCGTCGACAAACAGGCCGGTTACTGACCGGTTACAACTTGCCAACTCCCGGACCGATGTTCGATAGTGAAGGTTGCTCAAGCGATTCCGCCATCACATCGCTGTATTTTTCTCGGTCATCGGTCCTGGATTCATTACAGCCGTGGTGGACAACGACGCCGGCGGCATCCTCACGTATTCGCAGGCCGGTTCCAAGTACGGCTACTTGCCCCTTTGGACCCTGATTCCTATCACGCTGCTGCTCATCGTGACGCAGGAAATGTGTTCCCGCATGGGCGCCGTCACGGGCAAGGGTCTGTCCGATCTCATCCGTGAAGAATTCGGCCTGCGCACCACGTTTGTGCTGATGGCGATCCTCGTGGTCGCGAACCTCACCAATGTGATGGCGAACTTCGCCGGCATCGCCACATCGCTGGAACTTTTCCACGTTTCGCGACTGATATCCGTACCCATTGCCGGTGTCGCCGTCTGGATGCTGATCGTCAAGGCCAACTATTCGACGGTGGAAAAGATCTTCCTCAGCGCCTGCGTCGTCTATATCGCCTACATCGTGTCGGGCTTCCTGGTGGAACCCAATTGGAAGCAGGCCGCTATCGATTCCGTCCGTCCCCGTCTGATGCTCGACACCGGCTACATCTCGATGCTGATCGGCATGGTCGGTACTTCGATTGCGCCGTGGATGCAGTTCTACCTGCAAGCAGCGATCGTCGAAAAAGGCATTTCGGCCAAGGAATACACGGAATCGCGCATCGAAGTGATCGTCGGCTGCATCGTGATGTCGGTCATCGCGTTCTTCATCATCGTGGCCTGCGCGGGCGGCATCTGGCAGAAGTCGGGACCTCGCGACATCGAGTCCGCCGCCGACGCCGCGCTCGGCTTGCAGCCCTTCGGCCCCTACGCGTACCTGATGTTCGCCATCGGCCTTCTCAATGCGTCGATCTTCGCCGCCTGCATCCTGCCGCTGTCCACGGCCTACACGGTGTGCGAGGCCTTTGGCTTTGAATCCGGCGTCAATCGCACGTTTCGCGAAGCGCCCATCTTTTACTGGCTGTTTACCGGCCTGATCGTGATCGGCGGAGGCGTGATCCTGCTGCCGTCCTTCCCGCTCGTGAAGATGATCCTGTTTTCGCAGGTCATCAACGGTATCCTGCTGCCCTTCATCCTGATCTTCATGACCATCCTCGTGAACAAGAAGCGAGTGATGAAGGAATGGACGAATTCGCGCGTCTACAACTTGGTCGCCTGGACTTCGGTCGCGCTGATGATTGGCCTGACTCTTGCTTTGGTCGGCATCTCGATCAAAGATATGATGTCCTAAATGACCCGTAGAACGTTCGCCGCCGGAGCCCTTCTGGGCAGCGCCTGGGCGCAGACCTCGCAATCCGAGAAAAAAAGCGTTCCTCTGGACCTCACGCAGTTCGAACCGCGCAGTTCCCTCGAAGTCGAAGAACATAAGGTTGAACGCGCCCGCTACCCGGTCATCGACATCCACACGCACCTCAGTTGGGCCAATGCGCAAAAGCCCGAAGAGCTCATTCAGGTGATGGATCGCCGCAACCTTAAAACGCTGGTCAACCTCACCGGAGGCGTCGGCGCCAAGCTTCGCGACACGGTCGGGCGTTTCGACAAAGCCCACCCCGGCCGCTTCCT
>JAFDVT010000653.1 GCA_018268875.1 Acidobacteriota bacterium | reverse complement strand
TTCCTGTTCAACACCATGCTCGATTACCTTCCCGTCGAAGACGAACTGAAGGTTCTGGACATGACGACCACCACGGCGGTGAACCAGGCGCAGGCGGTGACGACGGCCGAAGAGATTCTGAGCTTTCAACAGTTGGTTCGTATGGTTCCGATCGCCGAGCCGGTGGCGCGCTATGCGCTGAATCTGGTGCGCGCGACGCGCGTAAGCACGGACGAGGCGCCGGAGTTCATGAAGAAGTACGTGAACTTTGGAGCGTCGGTACGCGGGGCGCAGTTCCTGGTGCTGTCGGCCAAGTGCCGCGCGTTGATGAAGCAGCGGTACCACGTGACGTACGAAGACATCGCCGCCCTGCTGCGTCCGGTGCTGCGGCATCGCATTCTGATCAATTTCCACGCGGAATCGGAAAAGATCACGTCCGACGACTTGTTGAAGCGGCTGCTCGAAACGGTTCCGCAACCGAAGGGATAAATGCAGCAGCGCTATCTCAATCCGTCGGTGCTCGCATCGATTTCGGGTCTTGACCTGGTGGCGAAGACGGTGGTGGACGGATTCATTTCGGGTCTGCACCGGTCGCCGGATTTCGGGTTCAGCCAGGAGTTTGCCGAGTACGCGTTGTACAACCCCGGCGACGATTTGCGTCACGTCGACTGGAACGTGTTTGCGCGTTCGGAGCGGATGTACCTGAAGCGGTTTCAGGGCGAGACGAATTCCCAGGTCACGATTCTGGTGGACGCTTCGAATTCGATGCGGTACAAATCGCATTCGATCGACAAGCTGGAATATGCGCGTTATTTGGCGGCCTCGATTGCGTACCTCGCCAGCGAACAACGGGACGCCATCGGGCTGATTGTGTTCGACGACGAGGTTCGGCAGTATGTGCCTCCGTCGGCGCGGCAGGGACAGATGCACCGCGTGTTGCATGCGCTCGAACACGCTGAGCCGGGCAAGCGTACCGATTTTGCGAAACCGTTCCTGCACTGCCAGCAGTTCCTGCATCGCCGGGGCCTGGTCGTGGTGTTTTCGGACTTCTATGAAGATCCGAAGAAGATTCGGGATGCCCTGTTGCCGCTGCGTGCAAAGGGTACCGAAGTTGTGGTGTTTCATGTCCTTGACCCCGAAGAAATCAAGCCGAAGCTAGGGGAGCCAGTGATTTTGCTGGATATGGAAACGCAGGCCTCGATTGAAGTGTCACCGGATTATGCGCGGGGCGAGTATACGCAGAAGATCAACCAGCACATCGCGGATCTGAAGGCGAATATTCAGTCCGGCGGTATGGATTATTACCTGGCGTCGACGGAGAAGCCGCTGGACGCGGCGCTGCGCGAGTACCTGGGCGTTCGAAAGGGGCGGATGTAAACAGCGATGGGATTCTTTTCGCCGTGGTTTCTGGTGGGCGCGTTGGGCGTGGGGCTACCGCTGTGGCTGCACCTGCTGCGCCGTCACAAAACCGAGCCTCGCGAATTCAGTTCCCTGATGTTTTTCGAGCAGCGTCAACAGAGTTCGGTGAAGCACCGGCGGCTGCGGTACCTGCTACTGCTCGCCTTGCGCATCGCCCTGCTGGTGTTGCTGGCATTGCTGTTTGCGCGGCCGTACTTCATCACCCAGAACGCGCAGGTGACCGGCAACAAATTGCGGATCATCGCAGTGGACCGGTCCTTCAGCATGCGTACGACAAGCGCGCTCGATCGCGCAAAGACGGAGGCGCACAGCCTGGTGTCGTCACGCGGCGCGGGGACGCAGGCCCAGGTGGTGGCGTTGAACGGGAGCGTCGAAGTACTGACGCAGCCGACCAACGACCCGGCTGGCCTCGACGCGGCAATCGATGGCATCATGCCGGGCGACGGCAAGACGGCCTATGGCGAACTGGCGAGGTTCGCGCGCACAGTGGCCGCGAATTCAAAAGTTCCAATCGAACTGCATTTGATTGGCGATCTACAGAAATCCGGCCTGCCTCCGGGGTTTGCCGACCTGCAGTTGCCCAACGGGACCGACCTGCAAGTCCACAGCGTCGCGCCGTCCAACACCAAGAACTTCGCGGTAGAGAACGTGCGGGCACCCGGCGTCGTGACCGATCCCAAGAAGGTTCGCTTTGAAGTTACGGTAGCGGCCTATCAGACGGCGGAACCGGCAAAGAAAACCGTGTCGATCCTGATGAACGGGCAGACGGTGCAGACCAAGGAAGTCACAATTCCGGCGTTTGGACGGGGTCGCGTGGAGTTTACGGGCCTCGATGCGTCGTTCGGGTTGAACAAGGGCGAAGTTCGCATCGATGGCGGCGACGCGCTGCCGGCCGACGACAAGTTCTATTTTGGATTCGACCGCGTGGAGCCTCGCAAGGTGCTGGTGGCGCATGATTCGCGGCAAGCGAGGTCGTTGACGTACCTGCGGGCGGCGCTCGAATCGGCCGGCGATACGCCGTTCACGATCGACGCGATGAGTTGCGAAACGACAGCGGGCGTCGACCCAACCAAGTACGCGTTCGTGATGCTGAGCGACTGCGGGACGCTGCCCAATACATTTGAAGCGGATTTGCGGAAGTACGCGCAGGCCGGGGGGGCGGTGTTTGTGACGCTTGGATTTTCGTCGGCGTCGCGCACCAAGGTTCCGCTGACCGATTGGACGATTGAGACGTCGCGTTACGAAGGCCGCGATGGCGAACGGTTCCTGGTCGCCTCACAGGTGGATGCGGGCCATCCGGTGACGCGGCGTGCCGATGCGTTTGACGCCGTTCGGTTCTATCAGATCGTGCGGTTCACGCCGGGTCCCTCACGGACGATCGCAAAGGTCGGGGACGGCGGGGCGCTGCTGTCCGAACTGGCGTTTGGCGAAGGCAAGGTAATGGTGTTCGGGTCGACGCTGGACAACCTGGCGAACGATTTTCCGTTGCACGCGTCGTTCGTACCGTTTGTCGAGCACATGTTCAATTACATGGGCGGGACGAGCGAAAAGCCGGGGTCGGTGCCGGTGTC
>JAFDVT010000652.1 GCA_018268875.1 Acidobacteriota bacterium | reverse complement strand
AGGTCCGCGGGAAAGCACCGGCGCCACCCCGGAAGAAGCCATTCGCTACTTCGCCGCGAAGAAGAAGCTGTTCAAAGTCCACTTCCGCAATGTCACCGCGCCGTTACCGCACTTTACCGAAGCGCTGATCGACGACGGCTATTACGACATGAGCAAGGTCATGCAGGCCCTGGTGGATGTGAAGTTCGACGGTATCGTCATCCCCGACCATATTCCCGCGGTGGGACTTTCGCCGAATGCTCCGGATAACAGCCGGGGGCAAGGGAACAACGGCGAATATGTTCCGCACCCCGGGCTTGCGTATCTCATCGGTTCGATGAACGCGATGCTAAAAGCTTCGCAGCGGAATGCCTAGTCGTTAGAACTGCATCACCGACAAATACTCCGCCCATGGCCCGACCTGCTCGCGATAGCGGCGGGCCATGACGCGGTTGATCTGAACCAGATGCGCCAGGTCATGCGCCGTCCACGTGGCCAGCAGTTGATCCAGCGTCACACGCCCGAACGCCGGGTGTGTACCTTCCTTTTCCAGATCCTCAGGACCCACATTGAGACGCGCGAGGTTCGACTCACGCAGCCTCGCGAACTCGTCCAGCAGTTCGTCGAGCGTCCCGTCGGGGCGCACTTCGCGATCCAGCGGCGCGAACGTCACCGTGGGACCATGTTGCAGGATCGTCTCCACCCGCACCATCCAGTCCGTGCGCTCGCAATGGATCAGGTGCCCCACCACCATGTATGGACTCCACGTTCCAACGCCTTCCGTCACCGCGTGAACCCACTGCGAAGGCAGTCCACGCAAGGCGGCGTCTAACACGCGGGGCGTACGTTCCAGGATCGACCGGTCGAAAGTCATGCGTTCCTCAGGCGCTTCAATGCAGACCACTCCATTCCAGCCAATGCGGATGCGCCTCCGCATGCTGCGCGATCTCTTCCAGAATCTGCGTCAGCGCGATCGACGGCGTCCACGACCCGAAGTCCGCGGTTGCCTCCGTGTGATCCATCACGGCCCACGGAATGTCGTACCGGCGAGGTTCATCGGCAGCAGTCGGCGCGTCAGTGGTGTGGAAGCGGTACTGGCACCAGGCTTCGAGTTGCCGAAGCGACATCGCATTCGCGGGACCACCGCCGACCGTATAAATACGCTCGCCGCCGGACCCTGGGATCTTGGCTTGAATCAGCAGGAGTCGCGCCAGGTCGTGCGGATGGAGCGCGTCTCGAACCTGCTTGCCCATGCCGTCCCAACCGATATAGCGTCGCGGACGGTGACGCAGGCACGCGTTCACCCAGTAGGAAAAGATGCCCTGATCCGGCGTACCGAACTGCCCCGCCCCGGCCAGGATCCCGCAGCGGTTCACCCACACCGGGAAGCCGAACGCGGAACCGTATTCCAGCGCCAGAACCTCGCCGGCAAGCTTGGTGGCGCCGTGCAGGGAAACAGGCGCGGCCGTAGAAAAGTCGCGAGCAATGCCCCGCCCCGACACGCCCGCAGGAAGCGCCGTCGAGGTGTCGTCCAGCAGGAAAGCCTCGCCGTTGTCGCGCATCGGTAGCGAGGCCAGAGCGGCAATCGAGTACACACGGCTGGAACTGAGCACGAACAGCCCGGCGTTATGCCGTTTGCAGTATTCGAGGATATGGACCAGGCTGAACAGGTTGTGTTCGACGAGTTGAGCGCTGGCCGCACTGCCATGCAACCCCGCGAGGACGCTTGTATTCGCCGCCGCGTCCACCACCCAGTCCACTTTGGGCAGCGCGGCGACGTCACTGGCGCAGCGGATGTCGCCGTGCACGAACTCCACGCCGGCCTCGCGCAGACGGTTGCGGTTGATTTCCGAACCCGGGCGCATCAGGTTGTCGACGCCGGCCACCAGAAGACCTTCGCGCAGAAAATATTCCGCGAGTTGACTGCCGACAAAACCGCAGACGCCGGTGATCAGAATTCGCATGCGTTACAGAAGACGCTTTATTGTAACTTCGCCTTCCTACGCCGCGCGGCTAAAACGTAGCCGGCCCCAGCTTGACGACGTCGTCGATCGCCAGCGGCTCTTTCACCGCGAACGGTTCGCCGAACTTGACGCCGATGAGTTCGCCATAAAAGCGCGCCTGGGCGGTGAGCTTTTCTCGCATCTTGCGCTGCGCTTCCGCGTCGTAAATCGACTGGTAGGCGAACAACGCCTCCATGCGCCGTTCGAACTGCGGCGTGATGTCCACCACAAACGACGGCGTCGCCGTGCGGTAATGCGCCGAATACAGGATCTTGTCGGGACTCTTCGCCGGGCTATCCTCATCGAGCTTTTGCAGCCCCGCCAGGAACGCCGCTTCGTAACCGATCTCGGCCGTCCGGTAATGATCCGGATGACGGGCTTCCCAATACGGCAGGATCAACGTGCGAGGCTGCAGCGTCCGGAAAATCGTCGCCAGCGTCATCCGCGCGGCGATCGTATTATCGATGCGCGCATCCGGAAACCGGCAGTTGCCGCGCCATTCCACTTCCAGAAGCTGCGCGGCGTGCAGGGATTCCTGCATCCGCTGCTCGGCCGTCTGCACCGTGGTGCCCATGTCGCCGGGCGTCAGGTCCAGGATGCCGACGCGATAGCCCGCCTGCGACATCTTGAGCAGCGTACCGCCGCAAGTCTGTTCAATCTGGTTGGGATGGGCCGCAAGCGCCAGGACATCAAGCCCCGTCACTTCCGGCGATTCGTAACGGAGGTCGCGCATGTTGATGGAAGGTCCGATATTCCAGCTTAGAACGGCTAGGCGAACAGCGCCAGGAATCCTTCCGATCCTTTGTGTTTCCGCATGCGCACGCGGAGTTCCTGGCGGGCCCGCAGCAGGCGGGACTTCGCGGCCGGCGCCGATATCCCAAGCTGCCTCGCCACCTGCGGCAGCGCCACTTCCTGTACGTCGCGCAGTTCCAGAACCTTGCGCAGCGCCGGCGGAATCCGGCGAACTTCCCGGTGCAGGACATCGCGAATCTCGCGCCCGGCGAAGTCAAATTCCGGGTTCGGTTGCGGCGATGGGAGTTCCAGGCAAGCCGCCTGGGAGGCCGAATCCTGCTGCATCGGCTCGTCCAAAAACAGGAACCGCGTCCGCTTCGCCTTGCGAAGCCGCATCAGGCACTGGTTGACCACAATGCGCGACAGCCAGGTCGAGAATTTTGAATCCTGTTGAAACTGCCCGATCCGCGTGTACGCCTTCCAAAGCGAGTTTTGGACCTCGTCCTCCGCCTCGGCGACGTCCCGCAGGATCGATACGGCCAGCTTGCGGCAGCTGTTTTCGTGTCGCCGCACCAATTCCTCAAATGCGGCTTGATCTCCGCCCTGCGATCGTGTAACTAATTGATCATCAGGCTCAATTCGAATCCGTGTTGCGTCTGCCATACGTTTTCCGTTTGCACGAGGCCCTTGTGGAAGAGCGATCTGAACTCGAAGATACCAGCGCCGTTGAGCTGGGTCCAGACGACGCTGAAAGTCATTTCAGTACGACAGAAACTATTCCCGGCGAGTTTACTCCTACTAAACTCAAATCCGTTTCGGGCGAAGATGGCGAGACCACGGTTCGCCGGATGCTGTCCGCCTACGAGATCGGGCGCAAGCTTCGCCAACTCCGTCTGAAGAAGAAAATCGGCCTCGTCGACCTGGGCCGCCACACCGGTTTATCGGCCTCGATGCTCTCGCAACTCGAAAACGGCAAGCTGATTCCGACGCTCCCGACGCTCGCCAGGATTGCCATGGTGTTCGACGTCGGCGTCGACCATTTCTTCGTCAACAAGCGCGGAAAGTACGTGTTTTCGGTCGTCCGCGCGCAGGAACGCCTGCGTTTCCCATCGGACCCGGACACGCCTCGCCCGTCGTTCTTTTTCGAATGCCTGGCCTATCCGATTCAGGAGAAGTCGATCCAGTGCTACATCGCCGAATTCCCGCGGCGCCTGGAAAACGAAGGGAAAGAACACTCGCATCCCGGCGCGGAATTCGTCCACGTCATCGAAGGACAGTTGGAGATCCGCTATCATGACGAAGCCACCCTGCTGTACGCCGGCGACAGCGTGTACTTCGACGCGTCGGAGGAACACACCTACCGCGGTGTTTCGAAAATTCCGGCGCGAGCCTTGGTGGTTACCGTCCTGCCCCGGGTGTAATAGAACACGAACGTGAAAAAAACACAGCTGTATTTGAAGGTGGAATGCGAACACGAGTCGGATCGCGACGGCCAGCGCCTGACCCAGGAAATCGTGCGGGCCATCGGTCGTATCTACGGCGTACGCCTCGCAGAGTTGCAGAACTCCATTACGGAAGACGTTGAGCCTTCAGCGGAAGAGGACGATTTCTAACCGCCGGTCCACCTGTTTTCCACAAGTGGCTGTGAATTGTGAGGAAATTCATCCACCGACGTCCCGAAATCTCGCTCTGATAGCAGGAGGCAGATTGGGGATGACACCGGAACAGCGGATTCTGCAGTATTTGTACGGCAAAAAGGCATCGGTCGAACTCATGACCATGAGCCAGGCCATCAACTTCGTCAAGAACGACGTCTTTTACGGCATGCCGCCGCTCGGCGACGAGGCGATTCGAAAAATCATTGCCAACTGGGCGATGTGGAACGCCCCGGGCTTGTTGACCAAGGTCGCGAACACAGGCGGCGCGAGCGATCCCGACGATCCGTCCAAGCCTCCCGCCGTGGTCACCGACAGCGAGTTCATGGACGCGGTGAAGAAGGCGATCAAAACCGTCTCTGCCGGCGTCAAAATCGGCAACGACAAGCAGAACGTTACGATCCAGGTCATCGGCGCGTCGGCCAAACTCCTGGATGGCGTCATCACTGCCGAACTTTCCTGGACCGGGACGCTCGAGGTCGGCGTCAACTCCGGGCCTTTGCACTTTACCGGGACGCTCGGCAGCGACGAATGGCAGATTGAGGTCAGCTTTCCGAACAAGACATCGCTACCGAACGCGGCGACGCTTGGCAAGGTGTTTGGCGAAGGCGAAAGCGCGCTGCGCAAACTGGCCAGGCAGCGTCACAACATCAAGAGTCTCGACGACGCCAAGCGCATCACCGCGTTGATGAAGCCCGAAATCGCCGCTGTGCAGGAGGCCGCCGACGCCGTGATGCGCCTGGAAAAGAACGCCAGGTCGTCCAAAGGCGGGTTCGATGTGGGGTTCAAGATCGGGAGTCCGCCGCCCGGGCCCAACCAAGATGGGATTCCCAAAGGCTACGAAGGTTCGATCGTGTTCACCTACCGCTGGTAAAGCGTCAGTCAGTTGCCCGGCGCTGACGGCAGCATGTTGCGGATGGCCGCGATCTTCCAGCCCTTGGACGTCTTTTTGGCAATGATGCTGGCCCACATCTTGCGTGCCGGGTCGGTGTTTCCGACGATCTCATAACGCCCGTCGGCGATCGCGACATCTTTGCCTAGCATCCGCACCGTCTCCACCGTAATCGTGCGGCGACCCGTGTTCGCCCGTGAACTCGCCATCGATCCTTTGACGACGTTTTCAATGCCCCGCCGCCATTCGCCGGTCGACACCAGTTGATCGGCGTCCGCGATAAACAGCGCCCGCACGGCGGCCTCATCGCGAGCCTCGCGAGCGTCGACGTACTTCTGCACCAACGCGCGTACCTCGGCCTCCTGGGCAGCACAAACCATAACCGAAAACATCGCGACGACAACGGCAAGGGCAGGAATCCGCATGACATTCACATTACCTCATGAAAATGTTACGGCGCGTCCATCATCGTGAAATGCACCGCCAACTACAGTGAGGATCGATGAGCGAAATCTTCTTTTCCTGGGCGCAGGCCGGCGTGGCCCGGCGTTACCGCGTGGGCGTCTCCCTGCATTCGCATACCAACCTGTCCGAAGAGTCCCTGAACATCATCCCGCGCTACACCGCGAAGGTGCCGTACCTCGGCTCGGAGATTCGCAAGCTCGAACAGCGCTACCTGCAACGCACGGGACGCCGGTTGCAGTTTGGCGACGCCTTCTGGACGCCGCCACTGTCGCCGCGACAGGCCTACGAGCTCGAATCCCGGCAACTCACGCAGGAACTGGGTCTGTTTCCCATGGTTTCGCTCACCGATCATGACAATATCCAGGCCGGATACCAGTTGCGGGTCCTGAACCTGGACGTCCCGGTGTCCACCGAATGGTCCGTACCGTTCGGACCCACCGTCTTCCACGTCGGCGTGCACAATCTCAACCCGTCGCGAGGCCACGCCATCATGGGAATGCTCGCCAGGAACGCAACGCGAGACCTGCTGGCGTTCCTGCACGAGGACCCCGGCGTGCTCATCGTTTTGAACCATCCGTTTTGGGATGAGGCGGGCGCGGGCGCAACCGAACACGCCAATCTGCTCGGCGCGTTTCTCGAACGCCATGGCGCCTGGATCCACGCGCTCGAACTGAACGGTCTGCGACCCTGGGCGGAGAATCGCAAAGTAGCCTGGCTCGCCCGGCACACCGGCCACCCCGTGATTTCCGGCGGCGACCGCCATGGCTGCGAGCCGAACTCCAACGTTAACCTCACCAACGCCACCACCTTCGCCGAGTTCGCCGCCGAGGTCCGCAACGACCGCGAATCGAACATCCTGTTTATGCCCCAGCATCGCGAACCCGTGCGTTACCGCGCCCTGCAAACCATGTGGGACGTCATGCGCGACTACCCCGAACATCCCGCCGGACGCCGCCACTGGACCGATCGCGTCTTCTTCCGCGACCCCGCTACCGGCGGCCACGCGATCCCCCTCCGGCATTATTTCGACGGCAACGAACCGGCCCTGGTGAAACAGTCCTCCACCGCCTTGCGTATAGTGGAAAGTAGGCGTGTGCGAGGCATGGTTCGCTATGCGCTCGGCAACCAGGAACAGGCGCAGATCTAACCTCATATGACACCACCGCGTGTCGCATTCTTCACCGATTCTTTTCACGAAGTCAACGGCGTGGCGCAGACCAGCCGCCAGTTCGACGCCTTTGCCCGGCGACGCCAACTGCCGTTCTTCCGCGTCAACGCCGGCGAGGCTGACCCCGTACTGACAGGCGAGGTCCGTTCGATGGAACTCGCCCGCGGCCCCGCGGCCTTCCCCGTCGAAAAGGACATGTCCTTCGACCCGCTGCTCATGCGCTATCGCAAGCGCGTGTTGACCGCCCTGCAGGACTTCCGCCCCGACGTCGTACACATCACCGGCCCCAGCGATGTCGGCATCCTGGGCGCGGTGCTCGCCAATCGCCTGAAGGTCCCGATCGTCGCGTCCTGGCACACTAACCTGCACGAGTTCGGCGCCCGCAGACTCGAAACCGCGCTGGACTTCCTGCCTCGCCGCCCCATCGCCTCGCTCGGCCGTTCCGCCGAAGCCGTGATGCTGTCGATCTGCGCGCTCTATTACCGCCTGGGCAAGGTGCTGCTCGCGCCCAACGACGAACTGGTACAGATGCTGCGCGAACGCACCGGTAAGCCTGTTTTCCTGATGCGCCGAGGCATCGACACGGTGCTCTTTCAGCCCTCGAAGCGCACTCGCGTCGACAAGAAGATCGTCTTCGGCTACGTCGGCCGCATCACCGCCGAAAAGGGCGTCCGCGACCTCGCGGTGGTAGAGCAGGCGCTGCTCGCGGGCGATATCACGAACTTTGAGATTTGCGTCGTCGGCCACGGCGCGGAACTGGAATGGCTGCGGCAGAACCTCACGCACGGCGTGTTCCCCGGCGTCCTCAAAGGCGAACCGCTCGCCGAGGCCTACGCGAACTTCGACGTCTTCCTGTTCCCTTCCCGCACCGACACGTTCGGCAACGTGATCTTTGAAGCGCTAGCTTCGGGTGTACCGGCCATCGTCACCGACGGTGGAGGTCCCAAGTTTCTGGTGGAAGATGGTCGAACCGGCTTTGTGACGGCGAACGCCGAAGAGTTCGCAGCGGCGGCGGTAAACCTCGCGCAGGACCCGGCGAAGCTTGCGGCCATTCGCGTCGCCGCGCGGGACTACGCGATGCGCCAGTCCTGGGACGCGGTGTTCGAAGAGGTTTACAAAGCCTACGAACTCGCTATTTCGCCCAAGCCAGCGAATTTTCCATCGCCTTCAGCGTGATGTCCAGCAGCGGTTCGGCGCGATTCGGCTGCCCTTGCGGACCCATCACAAAATCGTGATAGCCGTTCTCGTAAATCTCCAGCCGTACCGGCTTGCCCGCAGCCTTCAGTTCCTCATACAGCGCGCGATCGAGCCCGATCAGGCTATCCGCCGTGCCCACCTGGATCAGCACCGGCGTGTCGACCTTGGCCATCCGTTCCTTCGCCTTGGGATCGACGGTGATGTCCTTGAATCGGTCCGCTCCGGTCGCCCCAGGCTTGCCTTTCGCGCCCAAAAAGCTGATGGGAGCGCCCGCGCCGAGGATCGCCTTGTGAACCTTGGTACGGGTCAGCAGGTGCATGGTGACGTCGCCTCCGAGGCTGACCCCGTACACCGTGATGCGGTCCGGATTGACATACGGCAGCTTGCGAACATGTTCCAGCACGGCCTGCGCGTCGTCCGCATAGGTGACGGCGTTGGGCGCGAAACCGTCGGCTAACGCGGCCATGTTCATCGCGCGGTAATCGGCGATCACGATGACGTAGCCCTGCTGCAGAAAGGTTCCAAACACCGGGCTGCCGTGGTCGCCGCGAGCCCATCCGGTGATCTGTTCCATCCCGCGACCGCCGGGCGCGCCGTGGAAGTGAATCAAAACCGGAAACGGCCCGTTGCCTTTGGCTGGCTTACGGATCGCCGCCGCGACATACAGGCCGTCTTTGGATTTGATGTAGGTCTGCTCCACCGGCGAATCCTTCTCGCTCACCATGTGGATGTACTTCTGGTGGGGGATTTCCTTGCCGCCGGGGAACTCGCGAACCTCGGCGGTGGAAGCGGCCTGCGCGGCCAATGCGGCGGTTGTTAGAGCAGATGCAAGAGAGAGTGTGAACAGCACGGCAGCACTATTCTACTCTTCCTCTTCTTCCTGCGTCCTCTTCTTAGCGGGGTCCGTCTTCTTGCCCGCGCTGATCTCGGGGATCCCCAGATGGCCGCTCAGCTTTTCCAGTTGATCCGTGGTCAGCTTGCCCGCGATGTTCACCACCGTCAGGCTGCGCGGCGCCGCCGACAACACCACCAGGCCGCCCACTTCCCGGTCGCCCGGCTTGATCATGATGCGCGTCGTTTCCTGCTTCTTCCCTTCCCGCACCTCCACCACCGTGGACCAGCCCTTCAACTGCTGCTCGATCTTGTCCACGTCGGCTTTCGAGTACAGGTTATCGGCGTCGAACTCGTACGAACGCACGGTGATGCCGCGAATCCCCGGCAGGATGTTCCGAACATCCTCGACTTCCTTGCCGCCGCCCTTCAAAAACGCGCCGGCCAGCCGGATCAAACCTTCGTCCAGCGAGATGTTCACCACCTGATCGGTCTTGCTCGCCAGACGATCCAGATGGCTCAGGTCCAGAGTTTGCGCGGACGACGCCACCATGGTCGCGGCAGCCGCAATCAGTAAAATGCCAGTCTTCATAGTTCCCTCGAATTACTTGCCCGTCGTATTAATTTGGTCGCGAACCGAATCGAGCGTCTTGCCCGTGATCTGCAAGGCGAGCAGCAATTGGTCCCGCGCGGCCATCGCGCGTTGCTGTTCGCGTTCCTGCTGGTAGGCGCTGATGCCTCCCAACGATAGAACCGCCATCGCCGCAATTCCCGCCCAGGCGGCGAACCCAAAACCGGACGATGCCTGTTTGATACGCGGCCGCGAACCCGCGTCCTCGTCCAACCGCGCCATCACACGCTGTTCGAACCCCGGCGGAGGTTCCACCCGGCGAAACGCCGCTTTTAGATCATCGTCGTTTTCAAACATGCTTCTTCCTTCTCCGTCGCCGTCCCGCCACCATTGCCGCCCAATCTCCGCCGAACCTGTTCCAAGCCCCGGTGGATCGTGCTCTTCACCGTACCCACCGGCACCTGTAGCGTCTCGGCGATCTCGTTCGGCTCCATCTCTTCCTGAAACCGCAGCACGATCATCATCCGCGTACGTTCGGGCAGCTTCCCGATCAGCCGGTGGATGCGCCCGTTCAAGAACGGATCGTTCTGGGCCGCCGCCGTGGGCTCCTCGGCCGCCGCGCGCGAATCGTCCAATCCAACCCAGCCCCGCCACCAGGAACGCCGCGTCTGGTCGATGCACTTGCGGCTGGTCACCTGCCGCAGCCACGACGTCAGATGATTCCCGGACTCGATCTGCGCCAGGTTCCGGTACAGTTCCAGGAACACGTCCTGCGCGATGTCT
>JAFDVT010000651.1 GCA_018268875.1 Acidobacteriota bacterium | reverse complement strand
CTGGGGCGGCGTCCATCGCTTCGATCGCGGCACGCTGGATCTGCCCGCCAACGGCGCCAGCGGCAAGTACGGCGTCTTCCGTACGATGCAGTTCGCGCGCAAGAAAGCGGGCAAGCTTTACGCTTCGCACGGCGAGACGTTCGTCTGCGCGATCGAGTTCGGAACGCCGCAGAAAGCCCAATGTCTGCTTGGCTACGGCAACGCCTCGCAACCGGGATCGAAACACATCGACGACCAGTTGCAGTTCATGGTGGAAAAGAAGCTGCACCCGGTATGGCGCGAGGTCGCGGACATCGAAAAGGACCTCGAAGCCCGCGAGAAGCTCAAGCCATAAATCCGATGTCGGACGAGGCAAAATTCGCGAGATTCGGGAACACGCGCGCGATCGCCGCCGCGTCCAACCCGAACCACTTGGCGAACGCCGCGCCGTACTGATCGAGCGAGGTCGAAGGAATCCACACGCCGCGCGAACCCGCGTCGTCAGGCCCTCCGAGCGCCATCGTGGGATAGCGGCCGTACACATCGCCGCCCTTCACCGCGCCGCCCATCACGATGTGATGCCCGCCCCACGCGTGGTCTGTGCCCGACCCGCTGGGCTGCAGCGTCCGGTTGAACTCCGACTCGGTGAACGACGTTACTTTATCCGCGACGCCCAATTCCTCCGTGGCGCGATAAAACGCGTTCATCGCCGCGCCCAGTTGCCCCAGCAACTGCCAGTGTTGCCACGCCTGCGACCCGTGCGTGTCGAACCCGTCGAGCGAACAGAAAAACACCTGCCGGCGTAGTCCGATCTGTTGCCGCAGTTGAATGATCTGCGCCACCTGCTGCATCTGGCGGCCGATGCTGGTTTGCGGAAACTGCACGCCAAACGGTTGCGCGCTGCTTAGCCCGCGCAGCAAGCCGCTCAGCGAGAGCGCGTCTTGCCGAACCTTGTTCGCCGCCTGAATCAGTTGCACGCCGCTATCGAGCGACAGCACTTCCTGCAAGCCTTGCCGTCGCGCCGCCGCGGCTTCGTCCGGCCAGAACTCCATGCCATACGGCGCCATGTCGAACCCTGGAATCAGGCTCGCGGACTGCACGGCCTCGCCTTTGCAGAACAATTGTTGACCCGACATCGACACGGCCGGCGGAAAGCTCGACGCGTTGTTCATCGACGCCACAGCGTCCGCCACGCGTCCCGCCCATCCGCTACCGGCGGAGCTGTTCGGCGTGCCCGCCTGCATCTGCAGAATCTGATCGGAGTGCGAAAACAAGTTCGTCGGAAGCGGGGCCGTGCCCGCCAGCACCTGCGCTCGCGTCACAGGCTGCACCAGCATGCCGACGTTTGCCACCACGGCCATCCGCCGTTGCGACCACAGCGGGTGGATCGCCTCCAACCCGCTCGAAAGTCCATACGGCGTGCCGTTCAACGCCGACACCGGCAGGATGTTCGCGCTGTTGTCCGGCAGCGCGACGTTGCCGCGAATCGCTCGGTACGCGTTGAATTCGGCGGTCGCCTGCGGGGTGAGGACGTTGTTCGAATCGCATCCGCCGAACAGGAACACGCACACCAGCGCTTTGTAATCGGTGGCCGTTTGCGCCGCGGCGTTCATCGCGCCCAGCGTCGCCAGCTTCAAAAGGCCTCGTCTGGAAAAAGAGGAGTTCATTAGTATTGCACCCCGTAATACCCGCTCAGCGCGGCCAGATACAGCGCCGTGCGAACCCGTTGCTCGTTGTCGTAGGAAGGCAGCACCGCCTTGCGAAGCGCCGCGCGAAGCTCGGCTGTCATGCGCCCATAAAACATTCGTTGATTCACCGCGTCGAGCAGCGCGTCCACGTCGCCGGCCGCCGCCGTAAAAGGCGTCAGGTCAATCGAAGGATCGCCACCCGGGTTGTGGATCACCTGGTGCATTTCGTTGCCCAGCAGCACCGATTCGGTGGGCGTATAGATCTGGAACTCGGGTCCATACAACGCCGGGTTCGCGGGCAAACGGTACAGCGGCGAATAGTAGCCGAACACCGATTGCGGAGCCGACACCGGTTGACCCATGTTCGTAAACACCCACGCCATTTGCGTGTTGTTTCGAATCGTCCCGCCCAGCGTCCGCACGAACGAAACATAGAAATACAGCGGATCTTTGAGACGTCCACTGTTCGGTCCCGCCTGATCGTTGCGAGCCTCGGCATCGGTCAGAATGGCGCGAACCACTGCCTTCAAGTCGCCGCGAACCCCCGCGCCGTTATTGGCAAACACGGCAGCCACGCGCTGCACATAGGCGGGCGAAGGATTGCTCGTCACCATGTTGCGAATCAAGCGCAGCGCGACAAACGGTCCCACATTCGGATGGTTGAAGACGTTGTCGATCACGCCATCCAGATCCTGCTGCACGGTCTGTCCCGCCGCCAGAACTGTGCCGTTCAACAGCGTCTTCGCTGATGTGTCGTGATTGTTCGTACGCGCCTCCATCGCGGGCTGCGAGAAGTTCTCCCAATTCGTCGCCGCCGGTTGCGAACCCGCCGCCGTGGGGTACGTCCACCCGGTCAACGCTCGCGCGAATTGCACGATGTCGGCCTGCGTGTACGACGGTGTCGCCGTGGGCGTACCATCCGGATTCAGCATCACCGTGCCGATCGAAAACAACTGCAGCAGTTCGCGAGGATAGTTCTCGTTCGGACCCGCCTTCGTGGAATTCGCAAGGTCCAGGTACTTGCCCATCTGCGGACTCAGTGTGATGTCGCGCAGCAGCGTCCGGTAATTGCCGAACGCATTGCGGCTCAGCGTCTGCAGATGCGGGACGTACTCATCGGGGTACGGATTCTTGTTCGCGGAAATCACCAGGAACTGCGCCAGTGCCCACGCCACGCGCTGCCGTAACTGATCGGGCGCGGTCGCCAGGCGGTTCAACGTCTGCGCCGACACCGTGGCGTTGCTGTCGGGAATTGGAATCGCCGTTTCCGCCATCGCGAACTGCTCGTCGAGCCACGTGTTGACGCCCTTCTGCCGCACCTCCGCGATCATCTCCGGTGTGGGACCGAACGCCGCCTGATCCAGGAATCGCGCCGCCGCTGTGTACGCGGGGCTCACTGGTCCAGGATCGGGAGTGGTGGTTGTGCTTGCTTGCAACGTCACCGTCGCTGACGCGAACCGCGTCGTATCCGTGGTGCTCGTTGCGCGAACCGTCACGGTAGGCGAGGCAGGCATCGTGGCGGGGGCTGTGTACACGCCTGCCGCAGTGATCGTGCCCGCCGTAGCTGTCCAGGTCACCGGAACGTTGGCGGCAAATGCCCGCGTCGCACTCAACGCGACCGTCGCCGCCGCTGGCGTAACCGTTACGGTGATCGGAGCAGCCGCGCCCGCGTTCACCGTCACCGGATCGCTGACGTTCGCGCCGTTGCCGGGGTGCGTGATGCGAACCACGTACGCACCCGCCGCGGGAAACGTCCCGGTGATCCGCAAGCGCGTGCTGCTTACGAACTCCGTCGGCCACGCCGTGTTGTTCACCGTCGCGACCGCTGTGTTCAATAGGCTGCCGCCGTTCAAGGACAACGTCACTGGCGCGCCCGATGCGGGCGAGGAAGGCGATACGCTCCACAAGTTCGGTTTGGGCTGGACGATCGTGACACGTGCCGTGCCCACGATGTTCGGGTACGCATTGCTGCGCGCCTGTACGTTCACGACGTTCGCCGTGGGAACGCTCGCAGGCGCCTGGTACAGCCCCGTCTGCGTCACCGTGCCGGTGGCGGCCGCGCCTCCAACAACGCCATTCACCATCCATGTGATGGCGTTCGACGCGAGGGGGACGTAGGCCGTAAATTGCCGTGACGTCCCACGTTCCACCGTCGCCGTCTCGTGATAGACCACAATCTGCGCCGTCGCGCAAAAGGACACGGCGCTCAGCAGCCACAGAAGGCTGGAAATCCGCATAGGGCAGAAACGCTCCAATGATGTTTGTGATGTTTGACGCCCCGCTCTTCGGCGAGGTCATCCAGCAATTCCGGTGGGTCTCTCTTAAGCTAGCGGAAAACGCGCCAATTCTGGACGACAAAATTCAAAAATAAGCACTAATCGGGAGAACATCCGGCGAACGCCGCCAGTGGACTAAGCAGGTTCCAGGATCATTTTCATGCCGAACGCCGGTCGCAGCGTCAGCAGCGCTTTGTGACGCACCGGATGCCCCGGCGATAGCTTCGGGCTCCACCGCTGTGCGATGGTCGCCAACAGCAGCACGCCTTCCATCCACGCGAATCGCTCTCCGATACAGACGCGCGTGCCGCCGCCGAACGGGAGGTAGGAAAACTTGGGCCGTTCCGCGACGTTTTCCGGCAGCCAACGATCCGGGTCGAACCGGTCGGGCTCGGCAAAGTACCGCGGGTCGCGATGCATGACATACGGACTCTGCAACAGAATCGAACCCGCCTTGGTTTCGTACTCTCCGTTGATGCGATGCCCGGCAATCGCCTTGCGTCCAATGGCCCATGCCGGAGGATACAGCCGCAGCGTCTCGGCAAACACCATCTCGACATACTTCAAGCGCGGCAGATCGTCGAACCCGGGCGGCTCGTTGCCAATTTCGGCCCGCATGCGCGCGGCGACTTCCGGATGCTGCGACAGCAGGTACCACGCCCACGTCAACGCCACCGCCGTCGTTTCATGACCGGCCAGAAACAGCGTCATCGCCTCGTCGCGAACCTGTTCGTCGGTCATGGAACCGTCGTCGTCTTCATCGCGCGCCAGCAGCAACATCGACAGCAGGTCGCCCTTGTCGTCTCCCGATGCCCGGCGCTCGGCGATGATGCGGTACACGATCCGGTCCAGCGTTTCGCGCGCTTCCCGGAACCGCTGCAGAAACGGCAACGGCAGTTTCTCCAGCAATTCAAAGTACGGCAGCATCACCATGTTGAAGCTTTCGAGGATTTCCGCCAAGGCCCGCCCGACCTCCGGCGCATCCTCCTCGACGTTGGCGCTGAACAGCGTCTGGCCGACAATGCCCAGCGTGAGCCTCGCCATTTCTTCGGACATGTCGATGGTCTGTCCGGCTTGCCAGCGGTCCCGGGTGCGAATGGCCCAGGCGGTCATCGCCGTCGCGTAGCCGCGCAGCCGTTCCCGATGAAATGCCGACTGAATCATCCTTCGCTGCCGCAGATGGAATTGTCCTTCCGACGTCAGCAGACCTTCGCCTAGCATGCGCTTGGACCGTTCCAGTACACGGCTCTTGGTGAAGTTGGTTTGATTGGTAACCAGTACGTCCCGGATGTAATCGGGATGATTGAGAAGGTACACGTCCTGCCCGCTCAGGCGCAAAAACGCGACGTCGCCGTAGCGTTCCCGCGTCTCCAACAGAAACCCCGGCGCATCCTTGCGAAAAT
>JAFDVT010000650.1 GCA_018268875.1 Acidobacteriota bacterium | reverse complement strand
CCCGATGATCGGGACGCCGGGGCACATTACGACAAATCCAGGCAGGTTGCGATTCTCGGTGCCAAGCCCGTAGGTGAGCCAGGAGCCCATCGATGGGCGGCCCGGCAAGACATGGCCGCAGTTGAGCATGAACAACGACGGTTCGTGGTTCGGACGCTCGGTGTGCATCGAACGGATCACGGTGAAGTCGTCGATGTGTTCCGCGGTCTTCGAAAAGATCTCGCTAACCTCGATGCCGCTCTGTCCGTACTTCTTAAACTGGAACGGCGAGCCGAACGCGTTGCCTGTGCGGCGTTCAGTTTTGAGGTTGCTGACCGGCAGCGCCTTACCGTTGTACTTGGTGAGCATCGGCTTCGGGTCGAAGGTGTCCACCTGCGAAACGCCGCCGTTCAGAAACAGGTAAATGACGTGCTTCGCCTTGGGCGTATGATGGGGCCCGACCGCGGGCGTGTTGGCCGGCGCCGCCATGGCGCGCGAGGCGAGGGCTCCGAAACCACAGCCGAATGTTGCGAGCATTTCCCGCCGGTTGATGATCTTCATATCAGTTCAAGTACAAGAATTCGTCGGAAGAATAGAGTACCTGCAGGTACTCGGGCCAGGTGCCGTTTGCGGAGGTCAGGAACGTGTTTGCCAGTTGCTTTTCCTTCGCGGTTGGTTCGCGCTGGAAGAGCAGCTTGTAGGCCGCGGTGACGCGGTCCTTTTCGTTTTCGATGCGCTTTGCCAGGTCCTCGCAAGCCTGCATCACGATGGGGCTGTTGAGCAGGAACAGGCGCTGCAAAGGGACGTCGGTCGTGATGCGTTGTTCGCTGGTCTGGTTGGGATTGGGGAAGTCGAACAGCGACAGCATCGGGTCCAGACGGCGGCGGCTGACGCTGCCGTACATGGTGCGCCGATGGTTCTTTTCGGTGATCGGTTCCGCGTCCCCGCCAACTTTGGGGTCCAGCGTTCCAGCAACGAACAGCAAGGAATCGCGAACGGCTTCCGCGTCGAGGCGTCGGCGCTGATCCGGATGGACGGCCTGATACGCCTGCGACAGCAGAATTTCACGATGCAGCTTCTTGATCGACCAGCCGTTTTCCATGAAGCGCCAAGCCAGATAGTCCAGCAATTCCGGGTTTGACGGACGTTCGCCGAGGTTGCCGAAGTTCGACGGCGTCTTGACGATGCCTTCGCCAAAATGTTCCAGCCAGATGCGGTTCACCATCACGCGGGCAGTGAGCGGATTGTCACGGCTGGCGATCTTTTCCGCCAATTCCAGGCGGCCACTACCGGTCGTAAGCTTGCCGCCACCGAGCGCGGTAAGGAACACGGGCGGCGCTTCCTCGCCGAGGTTCTGCGGATTGCCGCGGATGTGAATCTTCATCACCTTGCGGTCCTTTTCCGCCTTGTCGGCGATGCCGTACAGGAACGGGTACTGCTTGGGTAACGCCTTTTTCGCGTCGTCCACACGCTTGGACAGGTATTCGTGATGCGCCTTGAACTCGCCGGTCAGGTACGGCGGAAGTTTCGCGGCGACGATCGTGTAAACGCCGTTGTTGTGGTAGAAATCGCGCCACAGGAAGAACTTGTCGCGGGGCAGGGAAAGCAGGTTGGCCTGCGACAGATCCTCCCGGTTGGGCGCGCTGCCTAACGTGATGTGGTTCTTGTCGTCGACATCTTTCTTCTCGACGTCGGTTGCCAGCAGCAACTTCTGGAACTCTTCCGCGTTGGTGGAATCGTCCAGGTACTTGTGTTCGCGATTGGTGCGCGCCAGGTACTTCTTCCAGCGTTCGAGTACGTCCTTGTCGAGGCCATCCGCGGGACCTTTGCCCCGGGCCGCTTCCAGAAAGCGCGCCGTCTGGTGCGTGAAGATGTTGGCAAGCGCGCCGGCTTGCACATTTTCGAAATCCTTCAGGTCTTTTTCGCGGGCTTCCAGGTCCTTCTTTTTGCGGTCGTATTCGTCCACCACCGCCTTTTCCGCCAGCGGATATTCGTGCAACTCGGTGTTGTTGAACACGCCTTGCAGGGCGTAAAAATCCTTGGTGGGAATCGGGTCGAACTTATGGTCGTGGCATTGCGCGCAGGCGACCGTAAAACCCATAAAACCGCGCGTTGTGACGTCCACGCGGTCGTCCTGGAACTCGGGGCTGAGGCCGTAGAAGCCGAGGGCCGGAAGCAGGTCCGGACGATCCTTCATCGCGTCGGCGGCGACATGCGCCTTAACGAACGTGTCGTACGGCAGGTCGTCGTTGAACGCCTTGGTCACCCAGTCCCGGTAGAACTTCGCATTGGGGCGCGGCGCATCGCGTTCGGAATCGAGCTTGTCGTCGGAATAGCGGGCGACATCGAGCCAATGGCGGCTCCAGCGTTCGCCGTAGTGGGGCGACGCCAGCAGGCGGTCCACCGCTTTGGTGTAAGCGTCGGGCGACTTGTCGGCGAGGAACGCATCCATCTCCGCGGGCGTCGGCGGCAGACCGGTGAGGTCGTAACTGAGGCGGCGCAGGAGGGTTCGCTTGTCGGCCTTCGGTTGATTGCCCGCCTTCAGAATCTCGTCGATCGACTTGGCTTTCGGCGCTGCGACCGGCTGTAGCGACCACAGTTTTGCGGCCGTAACCGGAGCCTTGGCGTCGCTCCACTTGGCGCCGTCCTGGATCCAGGTCTCAAAATCCGCAATCACCGTGTCCGGTAATTTTCCGCCGGAAGGAGGCATCTTAAGGTGCGGGTCGTCGTGGCGTATGGCCTTCAGCAAAAGGCTTTCCGACGGCGCACCAGGCTTGATGGCGGGTCCACTTTTGCCGCCCGCCAGGACCGATGCTCGCGAGGAAAGGTCCAGCCCGCCCATTTTCGAGTTGGTATGGCAGGCGAAGCAGTTTTTTGCCAGGGTGGGCCGGATCTTCATTTCGAAAAAGTCCGAAGCGGCGACAATGGAAGGAAGCGCCACACACAGCAGCAGCCCGCGTTTCATGCACCCATAGTCTATACGATCGCCACATGCTCGAAGTCACGGTTTTGTCACTGTTTGTAATCGCCGCGTTCGCCGGTTCGTTGTTCGTCAACGTACGGCGCGCGCGGTTGGATTCCAGGCAGGAAAAAGCCCTGGCGGATCTGCTGGCCGGATGCTCCGGCAGGCCCGTGGCCGAACTGGTGTGGCACTTGGGCGACCCGTACGAAATCGAAAAAGCCTCACCCCGGCGGGAACTCTACATCTGGAAGTTCCCACCGGCGGTGCTGTTGCCACGCGGCAGAGGATTACTGACGTTGATGGCCACGGTCGACGAAGGACATCTTACGTCGGCCAAGTGGAAACGCCAGCTATAGCGAACCCATTTTTTTTGCGATGAGCATGGCGATCTCGAGCGCCTGCTCGTAGTTCAAGCGAGGGTCCACCTCGCTCTTGTAGGCGCGCTTCAGATCCTGTTCGGTAAGGTTCCGGGCGCCGCCGACGCATTCGGTGACATTCTCGCCGGTGAGCTCGATGTGGACACCGCCGAGGTGCGTTCCCGATGCCTTGTGAATCTCGAACGAAAGGTCGAGTTCGCCGAAAATATCGCGAAAATCGCGGGTTTTGAGGCCTTCGGAGGTCGGATGCGTATTGCCGTGCATGGGGTCGCAAATCCAAAGGACCTGTTTGCCGCTTTCGCGAACGGTTTTGATGATGCCAGGCAGTGCGGATTCGATCTTGGCGCGGCCAACACGATGAATGATGGTGAGCCGGCCAGGTTCGTTGTCCGGATGCAAGGTGTCGAGCAGGCGCTTCAAGTGGTCTTCGCTCAGCGACGGCCCAACTTTGATGCCGATGGGGTTCGCGATGCCGCGGAAGTACTCGATGTGCGCGCCGTCGGGATTCAAGGTTCGCGCACCGATCCAGGGGAAGTGCGTCGACAGGTTGTACCACTTGTTCTGCAGGCCGACGAAGTGAGTCTGCGCCTCTTCATACGGCAGCAGCAGGCCTTCGTGCGCCGTGAAGAAGTCCACCCAGTTCATTTCGCCGGTGTGCACGCCGAGGACGCTTTCCATGAACCGGAGCGAGTCCGCGATGCCTCGCACCATGCCGCGGTATTCGGCGGCGAGGGGCGAATGGTCGACAAAATCGAGATCCCAGTATTCGGGGTGGTGCAGGTCGGCGAAACCGCCGCGAACCATGGCCCGGAGGAAGTTCAAGGTCAGGGCGGCGCGTTCATAGCCGGCGACCATGCGCGCGGGGTCCGGAATGCGGGCCTCTTCAGTAAAGTCGGGCCGGTTGACGACATCGCCTCGGTAGCTTGGCAGCGCGACGCCATTGCGGGTCTCCAAATCCTCCGAACGGGGTTTGGCGTACTGCCCAGCGAAGCGACCGACGCGGGTGACCGGCTTCTTGCCGCCGTTGATGAGCACCAGGCTCATTTGCAGCAGGATCTTGAGCTTGTTGGTAATGGACCCCGTGGTGCAATCGTCGAAACGCTCGGCACAGTCGCCGCCTTGCAGGATGAAGCGGCTTCCGGCGGCTGCTTCCGCCAGTTGCTTTTGCAATGAGCCGATCTCCCAGGCGGTGACGAGCGGCGGCAGCGCCGACAGCTTGCGAACAGCGGCGCTGAGTGCGTCAGGATCGGGGTAATTGGGTTGTTGAGTAGCCGGCTTCAGTCGCCAGGAATTGCGGGCCCAGTCTTTGGTCACGAAATTTCATCGTGCCATACTGTGAGTGAACCCGGCATGAAACATTTCGCCGTCCTGCTGCTCTGCGCCGGTTTTGCGATGGGGCAAGCAACGCAAAAACGCGTATTTTGGTCGTTTCGCAGCCCAGTGAAGGTGGATCCTCCAGCCGGCTCCGCTAACCCGATCGACGCGTTTGTGCGTGCAAAGCTGGCCGAAAAAGGCTTGGAGCTGTCGCCCAAAGCCGATGCGAGGTCGTTGCTTCGCCGGTTGTATTTCGACCTGGCTGGCCTGCCGCCAGGGCCCGACGAGATTTCTCAAAAATACGAAGACGCGATGGAATCGCTGTTGCATTCCCGCGCGTACGGCGAACGCT
>JAFDVT010000064.1 GCA_018268875.1 Acidobacteriota bacterium | reverse complement strand
GATGCGCTTCGCTGTCTGTCTGTTGATCTTCTTCTCTTTCGCCGCCTGTTCGCTGAAAGGCCCGTCCGCCGCCGAGGACTACTACAGCACCACTGTCTATCTCCCCAACGGCAAAGCGATTCTCGCCGAAGACGCCCGCACGGAAACCATGATGATGCGCGGCATGATGTTCCGCGATTCCCTTGCGGAAGACCGCGGCATGCTGTTCACCCACGGCGAACCTGGCAATTTTCCGTACTGGATGTTCCAGGTACGAGTGCCGCTCGATATCCTTTGGCTGGACAACAAGCACAACGTCGTGGAGATCGTCGAAAACGCGGCCCCGTGCGCGAAAAAGCCCTGCCCCTCGTATGGCGGCAAGGAGAAAGCGTTGTATGTGCTGGAACTCGCCGGCGGCAGCGTGAAGAAACACAATCTGCGCACCGGCGACCGTATACGGTTCTAAAACGCCCGCTGTGGCCTGTACCCCGGGCGGCACTGGATGCGGAACTTTTTGCCAACGTCCGACACCACTTCCACGGCGATCTTCCGGAACCCTTCATTCGGATTCGGCTGCGGATAGTACGTGATCGTGTACGAGTTGCCGAGATCTTCGCGAATCGACTCGAACGCTTCCACCTGCTTCTGCCACGTTCTCGCGAAGTAACTCTTGCCGCCGGTACGTTGCGAAATCCGCCGGAAGATCCCGGCCGAAATCGGATCCTTGTTCACCTCGTTCGTCGAAATGACATAGATCGGAATTCCTTCGTCTTCCGCCACCGCGCGAACGTCATCCGGCGCTACCATGCTCGCATTGTCGGGACCGTTCGAAAACACGATCACAACCTTGCGTCCGGGCACCTTCGCCGCATCGCGTAGAGTCAGCAACAGCGAATTGTACAGCGCTGAATCGTCACCCGCGACCGCCCGCCGCAAGCCCGCTATGGACTCGTTACGATCCTTGCTCAACACGCCGTCGCGCTTCAGATTGCGGCTATACGTATAGACCGCCACGGAATCCGCACGATCAAGACCTCGAACAAAGTCGGCGATCGCATCCGACGCGTACACAAACCCGCGGTACATGTAATTGCTCGTGTCGAACAACACGAACACGTTGGTGCCGACAAACGAATCGGCCGCTCCGCCCTTGCCATCCGCCGACTCAAGCGTCGCTTGCGGATTCAAAGGCGTCAGCGTTCCGTCGGCGTTCACGATCACCGGAGGCCTGTTGCCTTCGCCGAACGTGTTGATCTTCTGCAAAATCCCGTCTTCGCTGATTCGAATGTCCTTCGGCTTCAACCCGTTTACGTAGCGGTTTTTGCTGTCGGTCACATTGAAGCTAAGCACAACCATATCGACCTTCACTTTGAAGATCGGGGTGTCTTGCGCGGCAAGCCACATCATGGTGCCGGACAAGGCAAGCACACCGGCGGGTATTGCGATGGTGTTCAGAAATTTCCTGGCGAATTTCACTCTTTCGCGTCCTCCGTCGTCCTTACTCTTCTTCACTTCCCTCGGCGCGATGCGTCGAGGATTGATTCTTGCCGGCGCGTTTGCGCACATCGTCACCGACCGACCGCAGCGACCGTAACAGGGCCGGCCAGTCCTCCAGGTGCGTGGCAAAAATCCGCTCCACCGTTTGCCGCGTCCAGTCCTTGATCACGAGGTTCAACTGCGACGGTGGCAACCCAACCTCGTCGGCCAGAGCCGCATAGTACAGCAGATTGGACTCCCAGGTCTCAGCCATGATCCGGCTGGAGTAACCCATTAACGTTGGGAAACTGCGGAGGTTCAGCAATTCCGGCAAGTACGAATTGCCGAGCGTAGGTTTGGGCGTACCAAACGCCCTCCCGATCGCCGCGGCGTTGATAGCCGAATCCTCCTGCGTTGCCCGCCGGATCGAAGCGGCCAGCGGATCCGTCATGTCGCTCTTGGCAAGCTCCGCCGCCAGCGCGTACAGTTCGGCCGGAACAATCTGTTCCAGGGCCTCAGGCACCCTGCCCGCAACCAGGTGTGCTTCCACTTTCTTCAACCGGAACGGAGGCGCCTGGCGGTCGAGCACAGCCAGAACCTGCGCCCGTCGAGCCTCGTCGAACGACGCTTCGGCCACCGCCATCTCACCGTACGACATGTGCATACCAACCCAATGCATCTGCCCCGGCGTTACGTTCCACCACCGCGGAACCGTCGCCGAGACGATCATCTGCGGCACCAGATCGCCCCAAATCAGAGCCTGTTCGCGAGTCGGAATCAGAAAGTTCTGCTCCGCCTCGGCCAGCGCGTAAGGAACGTTCGTCAACGAACCCACCAGGCGCCCGCCGGCGCTCGATGGCCAACCTGTACCGAACACTTCGGTCTGCTTCCACGTCTGCGTCGAACTTTGCATGCCGATAAAGTCGTGGCTGCGCACAAACACCGGATTGGTCTGCAGAATCTGCGCTGCCGGAGGCGCGTAGTAGGCATAGATGTAACCCACCAGCGTGTCGCGCAGAATGCCCGCCAATTGCCCCCGAAGGTCCTTCAATTTCTCCGGATCGTTGGACGCTTTGTCGATCGCCGTCACGAGGTTCATCTTGCGCTGTTGCTCGATGTGCTTGTCGGTCCAGTAACCGAACGCCATGCTGTTCTTTTCCTGCGTCGACAGCGAGGCGCGAGGCAACTGCACATCGGCGATCCGCGTTGCCAGCTTTTTCACCAGCACCGTGTCGAGCTTGCCGCCCTTTGCGACCGCTTGCAGATTGTCGTCCAGATCGAGAATCGTCTGCAACGAAATCAGGCGTTGCGATTCGAACACCCGGATCATGTCCTGAATCAGGGCGGTGTGCGCCTCGTCGGAACTTCCGGAAACCCCGGCCAGCAGGTTCAACATCCGTTCCTGCGCGCCCAGGTTCTTGTTGCCGTTCGCCGCTTCCATCAACTGCGTCAGGCCCGCTCGCGACGCTTCAAAAAGCTCCCGCGCGGACTTGATCGCAGCATGCGGTTGAATGATCGACGTCAGCGTTTTTTCGGGCTCTTTCAGCCCGTTTTGACGATGAAAGATCTGCCACAGTCCGACCAGCGCCTGCATGCTGCCCGCCGCGTCGGCCCGCAATTGCAGGTCCTTCATCTTGCCAACCGCGTCGGCCGTCGCGAGATAACCCAGGATGGCTTCGTCGCTCAGATCGCTCGCCTCCGCAAACAGCGGGTACTGCGAATGGTAGTCACGGAACTCGCGCGCCAGCTTGTCCACCGTCGCGGCCTGCAATGGCTTGGCGCGATGGCGGTTGATGTCGGTCAGCGCCATGAAGATTTTCAGCGGTTCATTGTCCACCGCCTTGCGCGACAACCCGAACAGCGCCTCCAGAACCTCATCCGCGTCCTTCCAACCGGCCGCCGACTTGGTCAGCTTCCCGTCGTACTTGCCATGCGGATGATGTACGAACAGGTTCTTCCAAACCTCAACGTTGCCCGGGATGTACGGTTTGCCGGTCGACGCGTCCACTTGCAGTCGCGTCGTCAGCAACATCAGATCTGTATTCGCGCGGAACACCGGCCTCGCAGGCCCGGGACTCGTCACCTTGCCGCGAACCGCATTGTAAAAACGCTTCATCCGCTCCGGATCGGCCAGATAGTCGCGTGTCGGACCGTGAATGCGGGATAACGCGTCGAAATACGCCGCGAGCCAACCGTCGTCCTTCGAAATCAGCCGGTCAAAAAACTGGCCTCCGGTGTCGGGAGAAACGCCGGCCATCTC
>JAFDVT010000649.1 GCA_018268875.1 Acidobacteriota bacterium | reverse complement strand
TGGCGATGCCAAAGTCCATCAGCTTCACCATGCCGTCCGGTTGCACCATGATGTTTTCCGGCTTGATGTCGCGATGCACCACGCCGCGGCTATGCGCGTACTCCAACGCCTCCAGAACCTGCCCAATAATATTGGAAGCCAACTCCGGCGTCAGCGGACCTCGCGTCAAAGCCTTATCGAGCGTGATCCCGTCGACGTACTCGATAAACATCAGGATCCGGTCGCCCTGCCGCTGCGCCGTATGCAAGCCCGCGATGTTTTTGTGCTGCAGCCCGGCCTGGACTTTGATTTCCCGCATGAACCGGTCCAGCAAATCGGCCTGTTTCTCGAGGTTCGGCAGCAGGACCTTCATCGCCTCCAGCCGGTCCGACAGCAGGTTCCGGACCTTGTACACCTGGCCCATGCCGCCTGCTCCCAAAATCTGCAGGACTTCGTAATCCCCGAACTTCTCGCCGACGCTGTACATAGAGTTCTACCTTTTACTCACGCGTTAATTGGCCCGGCTTCGGACCGCGTCGCCGACCTTCGGCTTGCCCGCGCCGCTAAATCTGCCGGTCGCCGAATCGGCGTCCACTTCGGTGATCTCCAGTTCCCCCAGCGCGTCTTCCACGCGCTTGATCACCTTGCCCGTAACTGGATCCTTGATCGTCCGGCCCACGCGCGTCACCGGAAAACGGTCGCCGGTCTTCACGCCCGCCTTCGTACCCGCGTTGATCACGATCGTATCGCCGGTGACATCGGCCACCAGCGCGTCCACCACAACAGCCTTCGCCGGAATCGAACCCGCGCTCGCCTCCAGCCTCCCGGCCATCTCGGTTACCGCTTTGTTCACGGCCTCGCCAATAATCGTGTTCGCAAAGTTGGCGCTACGCATGTCGATGCCGCCCCCTCCGATCACCGAACTGCCGGCCCCCGCGCCGCTTACGTCCAGACCCGACCGCGTCGCATCGCCGCGTCCCTGCGCCACCAGCATGACTTCGCCCGTATCTACGTTGATCATGCGCGCGCTGATCTGTACCACCGCCTTCGAGGTCTTCTTGCCCAGGCTGCCCAGTCCGATCTTCGACGTATACTTGCCGCCGATGCCGCCCGTGCTCACCGACGAATCGTCACGGCCGAACTGCGTAATGGCGCCCGTAATAATCGCTTCCACCCCCAAAAGACGGCCGATTTTCGCCGCCGACGCCGAATCGAAGCGATCGCTGTTCGAAATATTCTGCTCCGCCAGAACCTTGTCCAGCGCCTTGCGTTCGTACACCGAATACACGCCGCCGGTCACCAGGCGGTCCGTCAATACTTCGACAATGCCGCGTCCCACATCCACGTTCGATCCGAAAATCTGCATGATGTTCGAAGACACCGTGCCGTACTCGAAGTTCAGGATCGCCACCCGGCGCTTCGTCTTCTGCTGCTGTTGCTGCTGCTGCGCCGCCAGAGGCAAGCCCGAAGCCAGCAGACTTCCCAAAACGGCGGCGGCGATAAATTTGCTACTTGGCTGCATGTATCGGGAAAATCTCCTCACCACTATTTTCACAGGTTCTGATAAGATTCTGATAGGTACCGTAAACATATGTTCTATCGTTATTTCCGGGTCCGTTCTTAAGGATGTATCCACCCAGAGGTTTCCCCCCCCGCAAGCCCCGTATTCGTGAAAACGTGAACGAGGCCATCCGCGCCCGCGAAGTCCGGGCAGTGTTTCCTGACGGAACAGTCGAAGTCATGCCTACGCCCGCGGCCGTACGAAAGGCCCAGGACATGGGGCTTGACCTCATTGTGATCGCTCCCACCGCCGAGCCTCCGGTCGCCAAGGCCATGGACTACGGCCAGTGGCAGTACGAAAACAAAAAGAAGCAGCACGAAGCCAAGAAGAAGCAGCATGTCATCCAGGTGAAGGAACTGAAGTTCCGTCCCAACACCGACGACCATGACTACGAGTTCAAGAAGAATCACGCGCTCCGGTTTTTGAAGGAAGGCAATCGCGTCAAGGCCGTCGTGCAGTTTCGCGGCCGCGAAATCGCGCACGTCGACCTCGGCAAAAACCTCCTCCTCCGTTTCGCGCAGGACCTGACCGGTGTAGGTTCCGTCGAAGGGCAGCCGAAATTGGAAGGTCGTAACGCGCATATTATTCTGAGCCCCGTAAAGTCCAACACCGGCGGCGGTCCTGCGGCCGCGGCGGCCGGCAAGGACGGCGGCGCTGCGCCCAAAGACAAAAAGCCGCAGTCCGCTCACAACACCGCAACCGCCAGTGGCGACCCGTCCTGATCACAGGACAGGCAGCCCCTAATGAGTAAGGCGTAGTTTCACGCCGGATCGGATCTCATTTCCAAATGAGGTTCTATCCGGCGTGAACCTGTTTGTGAACGTATTGCGCATGACTGTCTGAGGACAGGTTCCAACCAAACCAACCGGCCGTATTGCTATTGTTTGCGCCGCAACTAAGCATTCGTAGCGCGCCCCTTCGGGCAGGTTCGGGTTCTCAGGGCCTGCGCACGTCCCCCGCCTGGAAATGGCATTGCCGTCCAGCGAGTTGCGCAGGTCCTATTTCCTTTTTTCCAAGGCCGCCAGCGTCGCTTCGCCCGCGCCGAACCGCGCCGCATATTCGCGAACGGTTCCTTCCACCACATCCCCCGGCGTCTCGTAATCGCCCGGCAACCGCGCGGCAATCGAAAGATCCGCCCCGTGGTCGATCAGCAACCGCACGATGTCCAGCCCTTCCTCGTCGAACTGCGTCGCCGCGTGAAAAATCGCCGTTTGCCCGTGCGCGCTGGATCCCGCGTTGACATCCGCTCCCCGCGCCAGCAGCAAGCGCGCCGCGTCGATGTCCTGATACTCGGCCGCCACGTGCAACAGCGTCGCGCCGTTCAGCAACAACAAACGTCCGCCCGTCTGCCCGCACGTGAGATCCGGAAACCGTTTCTCCACCAATCCGGGATTGGCATCCAGCAGCGAGGCCAACTCGTCCAACCGTCCGCGTAGCAGCGCCAGCACCGCGGGCTCGTCGTACTTCGTCCGCGCCCCATGTTCCAGCAGGATCTCCAAACACGCGCGGAATCTCGCCGCATCCCGCGAATACCCTTCGATCAGGTAGTCGAGCACGCTGTACCCATCCGTGCGATTCGGTTCCGCGCCATGTTCCAGCAGCCATCGCAGCCCCTTCGGATTCAACCCCTCGCACGCCGCGAACAGAATCGGATATCCGCCATGCCACAGCTCGTTGACGTCCGCCCCATGCGCCACCAGCAACTCCATCATCGCCACCCGATCCCCATTCAGCGCCGCCCGCATCAGCGGACCATCCTGCCCCTGGTGAACATCGGACCCGTTCCGGATCATCCACTCGGCCATCGCCAGCCGCTCCGGCGACGGAGGCTCCCAAGGCACCCGGCATTCCGCCACCCACGTCAGCGGACCGTCTTCGCCATACCCAAGCGGCGCCCGATGCAGACCCGGATCGGCCGTCATCAGCGCCTGAACCTGCGCAAGGTCGTTTGTGTCGATGGCGTGTTTGAGGGGCCCAATCACCGCGCGATCATATCACGCGGCCGTCGCCCCAAAACGCCGGTTGCGCTGACGAAAATCTTCGAGCGCCAGCGCGAGGTCGGCCGCCCCGAAATCCGGCCAGAACCGCGGCGTAAAGTGGAATTCCGCGTACGCCGACTCCCAAATCAGAAAATCGCTCACCCTCTGTTCGCCGCTCGTTCGAATCACCAGGTCCACATCCGGACCCAGCCTTGCCGACATCTCCTCGCGGCTCGCCACACTGCTGCGGGCCGCCTCCAAGATGGCGTCGCGCCCCGAATAATCCACCGCCAGGCGCAGATGCAGCTTTTGCCCGTCGCGCGTCGCCGCCTCCATCTCGTCCACCATCCCGGGCAGCGGGAAGGGAAGCCGGTCGCGCCGCCCGATCAGGCTGATCCGTACCCCGTTCCGCGCGCACTTCGCCGTTTCCCGCCGAATGTAGTTGCGGAACAACGCCATCAGCGCCCGAACCTCGCCCGCCGGCCGCTTCCAGTTGTCGGACGAAAAGGCGTACACCGTCAGCGTCGTGATCCCAAGCTTCGGCGCCGCCTCCACCGTGCGCCGTAGCGCCTCCATCCCCGCCCGGTGCCCCGCCGCGCGAGGCCATCCGCGACCCTGTGCCCAACGGCCGTTGCCGTCCATGATGATCGCCACATGTAAACTTCTTTGTGTCATAAAGTATAGGCTCCTGAAAAAGCCCGCCTCCTCAGGAAGGCGGGCTCGAAATTAAACGGTTACTTTCGGGTGTTGCTGCGAGCCGCCTGAATCAGCGACTCCATGTGTGTCAGGTACCGCGAAAACGCCTCGCGACCCTGCTCGGTGAGCCGGTATTCGGTTTTCGGTACGCGGCCCTCAAAGGTCTTGTTGCAAAGCACGTAGCCCGCCTCTTCGAGCTTGCGGGCATGCACGCTCAAGTTGCCGTCGGTCGTGCTCAAAAGCTTCTTCAAGTCGTTGAATGTAATGAACTCATTGGCCGCCAGCGCGCTCACGATCCCCAGCCGGATCCGTTCGTGAATCACACGGTCGAGCTTCGGGACGCCGCCCGTGGGGGAGGATGGAGAAGAAGGCGTTTGTTCAAAAGCAGGCGCTACTGCCGCCGCGGGATTCGATCGAGCCATAATTCGCTCCTAGAAACTAGCCTCCATAACTCTTCGCGATCCACAGTCCGAAAATGACATGCAGCCCCCCAAATCCGGCCGCCATCAGCCAACCGGGCCACGCCGCCGCCGCCGGAACCAGTAGCGCCGCGCATCCCAGCACCACAAAACACACACCCATCGCCGGAACAATTCGTACCGAAAAGGTTCCGCCGCTGATCACCGCCGCTCCGTAGGCCAATAACCATGCCCCCGGCAACAGCCCGTACATCCCGGCGCGATACAAAGCCAGGGTCATCACCGCACCCATAAACAGAGGCGGCAAAAAACTCAGCAGGAACTTGCGCAGCGGCGCCAGATGCCGGTCCGGACTCTTCCGTACCTTCCACCACACCGCCAGCGACCCAATCGCCGCGCCGATCAGAAATTCGACGATCCAAACGGTAATCCAGCCTCGCGGGGTCGCCTGTTGTGAGGCAGCGTACGCCGCCACAAACGCCGTCAACCCCATCGCCACTCCACCCAATCCGGGAACCGCCGTGAAGGAACTGCTCCGTTCCATCGTCTCGCGGATAAACCGAAGATTATCAATGGCATGGTCCTGCAAACTGATCACAGGGGAGGGCTGGGCCGCCATACGGTCATCATACTTGGAAACAGATGTATTAGCAAGTACTCTGCGTTGTAAAGTGTGGCGCCGGGAACCCTCCCCCCGATTGCCCGCAAAGTGTGTCCAGGAAATGCTTTGAGAGCATAAAGAGCCAACCGAACGAACCCGATCAATCCAGTGGAGGTGTGTTTCTGCTACTGGCCGTTTTAGGCATAGCGGCACTTGGTGTACTCACCTGGTACTTTCATTCGCGCCATCGCTCCGCGGTGGCCGCGGCCAGCCTGGAGAGTTACGAAGACCTGCAATTGCTCGAGAAGCAATTTGAAACCGTGTTCAACGGTGCGCCGGTCGGCTACCAGGACATCGATGTAGACGGCTACATCGTGCGCGTGAACGCCAAGGAATGCCAGCTCAAAGGCGTGGTAGCGTCCGAAATCATCGGGCTGCCCTGCTGGAAGCTGTATCCGGAAATCCACCAGAAACGCATCGAGGAAGAGGTACGCCGCAAACTGTCCGGCGCCGTCTCCCTCATCCCCATCGAACGCAACTTCCTGCGCCAGGACGGGCAGATGCTCACGCTCGAAATCCACGAGGCGCTCCTGCGGGACCAGAAGGGCAACGTCATCGGCCTCCGCTCGGCCTCGATCGATATCACCGAGCCCACCAAGCGCCAGGAAGCCGTCTGGCAGGCGACGTCCGAACTCAACGCCGTCTTCCAGGCCTTCCCCGACATGTTCCTGCGTGTCGATTCCAAAGGCAGCATCCTCAGCGTTCGCGCCATTGAAGACAGCGAAGGCCTCCCGCTCACCCAGGAATCGGTTGGCACCTCGCTCCTGGACCATCTCCCCGGCGACGTCGGCGAGACGCTCCTCGGCGGCTCCCAGCGCGCGCTCAAAGGCGGACAACTCTCAAGCCTCGAATTCTCGCTCGAAAAAACCGACCCGTGGACCCGCTCCAGTCAGGTCAAGTATTTCGAAGCCCGTCTCATTCCGCTCCATTGGAATGAGGTGGTGATCATCGTCCGCGAAATCACCGAGCGCAAGGCCGCCGAACACCGCCTGGCCTTGTATGCCGAGGAAATGAAGCGCAAGAACGCCGAGGTCGAAGCGAAAAATCAGGAAGTCGAAGCCAAAAACGCGGAACTCGAAAAGGCGCTCGTCACCGCCAAGGAAGCCACCAAGCTCAAAAGCCAGTTCCTGGCCACCATGAGCCACGAAATCCGAACCCCCATGAACGGCATCGCCGGCATGACGGAGTTCCTGCTCGGAACCGCCTTGACGCCCGAACAGAAGGAATTCGCCGATGCCGTCAAAAGCAGCGCCGACAGCCTGCTCGTCATCATCAACGACATCCTCGACCTGTCCAAGATCGAAGCCGGCAAGATGACCGTCGAAAGCATTCCCTTCGACCTCATGGCCGTGGTGAAGGAGGTCGCCTCGACCTTCGGCATCCGCGCCCGCGCCAAAAATCTCGAATTCGAACTCGACCTGCACACCCGCAACATTGTCGGCATCCGCAGCGACCCCGGCCGTATCCGCCAGATCCTGAACAACCTGCTCGGCAACGCGCTCAAATTCACCGACGCGGGCGCCATCGCCCTCAGAACCAAGGCCGTCGGCGAATCGCCCGGCACGCTCACTATCGAATTCCAGGTGGAGGACACCGGCATCGGCGTCGCCCCGGGCGAAACCGGCAAGCTGTTCCAGAGTTTTTCGCAGGTCGACGGTTCGCACGCCCGCAAGTACGGCGGCACCGGACTCGGCCTCGCCATCTCGCGCCAGTTCGTCGAAATGATGAACGGCGAAATCGGCTACAAGCCTCGCGAACGCCGGGGCAGCCTCTTCTGGTTCTCGATTCCCTTCCAGACGCAGGCCCAGGTGGACGAACATCCGTCGTCCCTGCCTGACGCCGACGCGGCGTCCGGTTCCGCACCGGCGGCGTCGGCCAGCAGCACGCACGAGTTTCCAATACCCGCTGGCGCCGCGCTGGCCGAACCCGCCGGGCTTGAACCCGCGCCGATGCTCGCCTCGATCCTCGCCTCCGCGCCGCCGGTTCCCGCCTCGCTGCAAGGGCTGCATGTCCTGCTCGTCGGTGAACCGCGCGATAGCGCTCTACGCCGTATGTTGCAGTCCTGCAGCTGCCGGATCGAAGAGGTATCGCGCGTCAATTCCATCATCCCCGCGCTCGAACTCGCGGTGGACTCCGCCACGCCCTATCGCGCGGCCGTGATCAACACCGCGCTGCCCGGCCTCGGTGGACTCTCGCTCGGTCGCAACATCCGCGCCAACCCCAAGATCGGAGGCACGGCGCTCATCGGGGCCGCCCATGCCGCCATCGCCGATCAGATCGGGCTGCGGGTGCACGGCTTCGGTGCGATTGTGGTGGATACGTGCAAGCCGGTCGAGTTCGACGCCGCGCTCAATTCGGCCCTCGAAGCTCTCTCGTCAACTGGCGCCGCGACCGTGGGTTCGGATCTTCCCGCGGCGGACCAGCAAGCCCAAACTGCCGGCACCGCCACGGCCAGTGGCGACCGGACAACGGCTGCCGCCGCCGAAAAGCGCGCCATGCGAATCCTGCTCGCCGAAGACAACGCGGTGAACCAGAAAATCGCTCTTCGGCTACTCGAAAAGTCGGGCCTTTCGGCGGATCTCGCGCGCAACGGGCGCGAGGCCGTGGAAGCCAGCCAGCGCAGCAACTACGACCTCATCCTCATGGACTGCCAGATGCCCGAAATGGACGGCTTTGAAGCAACCATGGAAATCCGCCGCCTCGAACGCGCCACCTCGCGGCACACGCCGATCGTCGCGCTCACCGCCAACGCCATGGCCGGCGACCGCGAACGTTGCCTCAACTCCGGTATGGATGATTACGTCAGCAAGCCGTTCGACGTCAAAGCCCTGCAAGGGCTGATCGATCGCTGGCTGCAGCAGAAATAACGAATGCCTACTGGGGCAGCGGCGGGCATCCCGCGGCCGTCCGCGCCTCGAGCGCTTCCGGCATCCACTTCGTTAGATCCCGAATACGCGTCTGGTGCGCCGGGTGCGTCGACATGAACTCCGCCGGTTGACCCTTGCTGTTCCGCGCCATTCGTTCCCAAAGCTTGGGAGCCTCGCGAGGATCGTAGCAAGCCTTCGCCGCATACATCAGGCCCATATAGTCGGCTTCCGACTCATGCGACCTCGAAAACGGCAGCATGATCCCGAACTGACCGCCGATGCCCAGCGCGCCCATAATCGCCTGCTGCTGTCTGCGATCCATATCGCTCACCGCGACGCCGGCCGCCAGCGTACCGATTTGCAGCAGTTTCTGCTGCGCCATCCGTTCGGCGCCGTGCCGGGCGATCGCATGCGCGATTTCGTGGCCCATAATCGCCGCCAGTCCGCTATCGTTTGCCGCAATCGGCAGAATGCCCGTGTAAACCGCCACCTTGCCTCCCGGCAGGCAGAACGCGTTCACCTCCGGCGAATCGATCAGCGCATATTCCCACTGGAACCCGGGGTCTTCCGACACCTTGGCGATCTTCTGTCCCACTTCGCGAATCTTGTCCGCCAAAGGACCGGTCCGGACAATCCGTTCGGTACGCAGAATCTCCTGGAACGACTGGAATCCCAGCCGCGCTTCCTGTTCCCGCGACATGTCCACCAGTTGCTTGCGTCCCGTCATAGGCACCCGTTCCTGGTGTCCAAAGTAGTAGTACACAAAATACAAGCCGAAAAGCAAAATTGGGATCAGACGCATCCGCCCGGACATAGAACGACAGGTTCCTTTCGTATTTTCGGCCAACTGGGGCCCGCGATCAGGAAGGTAACATACGGCACCGCAATCCCCTTCCGGTGTCATCGAAATGAAACATGGGGAAACCTGGCCGCGTCTCAACCTTCGTGCGATCTCATATCCTGTTTTTGCCGGCCCTGGCCCTCCTTCTGGGCTCCGTTTCCTATGGGCAACAGACGGAGGTATCCGTCAGCGGCGGCGTTTCCCGCCTTCAGAACTCCTCCCTCGGCTACGACGGGTCTTCGGGTACCGCCCTCAAGCTCGACGACGGTTTCCGCCTCGCCTTCCGCATGACGCTGAACCCGTACGCCCACTTCGGCCATGAATTCGGCTACGCCTATTCGCGTACCGGATTCCTCACCGGCGACGGCTCGCAGGCGAGCGCCCGCACGGCGATCCACCAGGGCGGCTACGCCTTCCTCGCCTACGCCACGCGCGAAGGTTCGCGCATCCGTCCCTTCGCCGCCGGCGGAGGCCATTTCAGCAACTTCGTCTACCCCGGCTATTCGGGACTCTCCGGCGGAGGCCAGGCAAAAATCGGCGTCAACTACGGCGGCGGCGTCAAATTCCGCATCGGAGAAATGTGGATGCTCCGTGTGGACGCCCGCCAGTACCTCACGGGCAAGCCCTTCGGCTACCCCGGCGTCAGCGGCGCGCTTCGCCAAAACGAACTTTCAATCGGTTTCGGAATCGGACTCTAAACGCTCGGCGGCGGCTAGGCTGCCGCCCGCTCCAGGCGTGCGCATCCTCGAAAGGGGACGGCGTGCGCATCCTCGAAAGGGGACAGTCTGATGCGACGAATGTGTCCCCGCCCGCGGTACGCGATCTTTTGTGCGATTTTCACGACGAAAGGACGTCGGCGTATTCCTACTACCCCGGCAAAAGCCACTCGGCGAGGTATGTCTAGCGGCGTTCCGAGGCTGGAAAGCCAAGGCTCCCGCTGCCGATCTGCCGAAAAAAGGCGGATTTTCCGGTATTTGGGCCACATAGACAGGTGGACCGCATCAGACTGTCCCCAATGGGGGAGGAGGAACGGGATAGGGAAAACCGACCGCCGCCGCTACACGTTGCTGGAATCCGGATGGAATTCCAGAACGCTCACTTCAGGACGGCACGCGAACCGCAGGCCCGAATGATTCCCGACGCCGCGCGTAATGTACAACTGCCGCCCGCTCCAGGTGTGCAGACCTTCGATAAATCGCTTGTCGCGCACCGGAGCCCAGCTCGGCTCCACAAACGGCAGCACCACCTGGCCGCCATGCGTATGTCCGCTCAGCATCAGGTCCCAGTCCAGATGTTCGATCGCGTCCTTGGTGTCCGGGTTGTGCGCCAGCACGATCCTCGGAAACCCGCCCCTCTCGACCACCTCGGCAAACGCCACCCGCGGGTCGAACTCCGTCAGGTTCCAAAGGTCTCCCAGGCCCACCAGTTCCAGCTTCTGGTCCTGCACCGTCACGATCTCGGACCGGTTGTGCAGCACCGCCACGCCCTCGCCTTCCAGAACCCCCTGCAGGTACTCCGACGACCCTCGCCGCTCGTCATGATTTCCCATTACGGCAAACGTCGGCGCCGTTCGAGCCATCGCGCGAAACAACGACCTTAAACCTTGCTCGTCAAAATGCCGAAAAGAGGAAATATAGTCGCCGGTAAGGAAAATGATGTCCGGTTTTTGTGCGATTCCGGCCCCGACAGCGTCTACCAGTAAAGGAGTCGGTACGGCGTGCGAAGAATGCAGGTCCGCCAGATGCAGCGCCCGCAGCGGTTGTTGTAATCCGGCCAACCGAACAGGCGTCCGCGTGACCCGAAACCAGCCCGATTCGGCGCGCGCGTAAGCCCCAACCGCCAATGGACCTCCCGCCACCAGTCCAAACCACGTTCTTCTCGTCACTAAAGTAGATCATAACGAAAATATCTTTGCGATGTAAAGCGAATTCCGCCGTACTAGACTAGAAGAATTCCTTGAGTCTCACTTTGATACCGCAGTGGTCCTACGAGACGCTCCCCGGTCACTTCGACGAGTTGACCGCGCCCGATGGATCTTCGAGACCGCATTGGGACGCCTTCGTGCGTTCTCTCGAAACCCTTTCGCCCGAAGGCTTCGAAAAACGCTGGGACGAAGGCCGCAAGCTCATTGCCGACCACGGCATCACCTACAACGTTTATGAGGACCCGCGTTCGATCCACCGGCCCTGGCCGCTCGATCCCGCGCCCCTGCTGATCAGCGACACCGAATGGCGCTCGCTCGAAGCCGCCGTCGTGCAGCGCGCCACGCTCCTCAACCGCGTCCTCCAGGACCTCTACGGTCCCCAGACTCTCATCCACGCGCAGCGCCTCCCGGCGGAAATTCTGTACCGCCACCCCGCGTTCCTGCGCGCTTGCCACGGCATTCAGCCGCCCGATGGCGTCTGGCTCCACAACTATGCCGTGGACGTCGCCCGTGCCCCCGATGGACGCTGGTGGGTGCTCGCCGACCGTACGCAGGCGCCGTCCGGTTCCGGCTACGCCCTCGAAAACCGCATGGTCTCGGCGCGTACTTTGCCGGACGTGATGAGCCAGTCCGGCGCGCGCTCGCTACAGCCGTTCGTCACCTCGCTCAAGAACTCGCTCATCAACTGCGCCCGCAACGCCGACAACCCCCGTATCGTGTTGTTGACGCCCGGCCCCTACAACGAAACGTATTACGAACACGCCTTCCTCGCCCGCCACTTGGGAATCGCCCTCGTCGAAGGCGGGGATCTTACCGTTCGCGACGCCCGCGTCTACCTCAAAACCCTCAACGGCCTGCTGCCCGTCGACGTCATCCTCCGCCGCCTCGACGACAGCTTTTGCGACCCCCTGGAACTCCGCGCCGATTCCATGCTCGGCGTCCCCGGCCTGGTCGAAGCCGTACGCCAGAAAAACGTCGCCATCGCCAACGCCTTGGGTTCCGGACTCGTGGAAACCGCCGCATTGCCGGCCTTTCTGCCCACGCTGTGCCAGCACCTGCTCGGCGAATCGTTGCGCATTCCCTCCGTCGCCACCTGGTGGTGCGGCGGCCACACGGAACTTGCCTACGTCTCGCAAAACCTCCGTGGACTCGTCTTGAAGCCCTCCTTCGGAGGCCGTGCGGCGACGCCCATTTTCACCGACCGTCTCTCCCAGGCGGAACTCGAAGCCGTAACGCGCCGCGTCATCGCCAACCCCGCCGATTTTGTCGCGCAGGAACAGGTGGCCCTCTCCACCGCGCCCGTCTTCACGCAGGATTACCGCTTCGAGGCCCGGCCCATCGTCGTCCGCCTCTTCGCCGCCGCGCATCGGGGTTCGTACCGCGTGATGCCCGGCGGATTAACCCGTGTATCGTCCTCGACCGACACGCTCGTCGTCTCTGTGCAAAGCGGCGGCGGCAGCAAGGACACCTGGGTCCTCGGCCGCGAACCGGAACCGGTAGCGGCCCGCGCCGCCACCGCGATCCTCGACGTTTCGCGCGCAACCATCGACCTTCCGTCCCGCGTCGCCGACAATCTTCTCTGGCTCGGCCGCTACACGGAACGCGTCGAATTCGGCTACCGTACCCTGCGCGGCATTCTCCGTTCGGAACGCAACGCCGTAGCCCGCCAATCCGGCATGGCAGTCCTCGAAAACCTCGGCTATCTGCACGAGGACGAAACAATCGAGGACTCGCTCGACTCCCTTTGGGATGGCGAACGCCGCGGCGGCCTGGCCTGGAGCGTACTCGAAGTTCGCCGCCTCGCCTGGCTCCTGCGCGACCGTATTTCGAACGACGCCTGGCGCGTCCTGCACAGTTTGCAGGCACTCGCCGCGCCCCGTGAAGACGCCCTCCGCGTACCCCACGCCCTCGACGCCCTCGACCGCGGCGTCCTTGAACTGAACGCCTTCTCCGGTATCGTCATGGAGTCGATGACGCGAGGTCCCGCGTGGCGCTTCCTCGACCTCGGCCGCCGCATCGAACGCGCCCTGCAACTGATCGACCTCATGCTGTACGGCCTTGCCCAGTTCCCCGCCGCCACCAACGAATCCGGCCGCCTGGAACTGCTGCTCGACATCGCCGATTCCACTCTCACCTACCGTTCGCGCTACTTGACCACCCTGCAAGCGGACCTGTTGACCGACTTGCTCCTCATCGACGAGGCCAATCCGCGCTCGGTCGCCTTTCAGATCGCCGACATCGCCGCGCACCTCACAGCCCTCGCGCCACCAAACGCCCGCCTCGACCGTCTCCGTCCCGAATCCCGTCTGATTCTCGACTGTTCCACGCGCATCAAGCTCACCGACGTCGACCCGCTCCTCGCCCCCGA
>JAFDVT010000648.1 GCA_018268875.1 Acidobacteriota bacterium | reverse complement strand
GATCGCGGCCACCGTCATCGGCCCGATAAAACCAGGAACCGTAAGTCCGCCCGCCCGAAACAGAAGGTCCAACACGCTCCCGAGTCCGATGCACATGGAAACGGTCAGACAGTCCGATAAGAGGGAGCCGGCAGGAGCCAACACTTCGCCACCGTCGCCCGAACCCGCACCGACGGCTGGCGCACCCGTAAGGCCGCGCATTTCGATCAGCCACTGTCCCAGTCTGCCGGCAAGCAAGCCGCCCACGGCAATTCCGAACGTCGCCGACGCCACCGCGATGCTCGTCGCCCCGGGTACGCCTTTCGCCTCAAACGCTGAGCCAAACGCAATCGACGTCGCAGGACCGCCGCAAAGCGCCACGGATCCGGCCAACGCGCCAACCAAGGGATTCAGGCCGAATGACCACGCCGCCAGTCCGCCGACAACATTTTGCAGCGCCGCGCCCAGCCCCGCCACCGCCAGCATCACCGGGATCGCCGCGCCGCCGCGCACCAGCACCCGCAGGCTCGCGTTGAGCCCGATCAGCGTAAAACACACCAGCGAAAGCAGGTCCCGGAGCGACGAATCAGCGGTGATGTTGACGGCGCGGCCTCGCAATAGAGCGATCACCAGAGCGATGCACATTCCTCCGGCTACCGCCGCCGGGATGCTCCACTTCGCGAGCAGAGGCATTTTTGCCCGCAGCCAAAGGCCGATCAGAACCGCTGCCGCGCCTAGCGCCAACGACTCCGGCGCGCCGATCTTCCACTCCGCTACCGGCGGCACAACGTTACAGCCCGGCCTTCTTCCAGAGTTCGTCCACCCGCTTGCGAACCTCGGCCGGCATCGTGATCACGTCGGGCCAACGCCTCGTAAAGCCTTCTTCGGGCCATTTGCGAGTGGCATCGATTCCCATCTTCGATCCCCAATTCGCCATCCGGCTCGAATGATCCAGCGAGTCGATCGGGCCGGTCACAAACTCGATATCCCGCTGCGGGTCGATGTTGTTCAGCGCCTTCCACGCCACCTCGCTGTAGTTGTGTACATCGACGTCCTCGTCCACCACCACGATGCACTTGGTAAACATCGCCTGCCCCAAGCCCCAAACCGCGTGCATCACCTTGCGAGCCTGCATCGGGTAGGCTTTGCGAATCGACACGAGCATCAGGTTGTGGAACACGCCCTCGGCCGGCATACACATGTCGCGAACCTCGGGAATTTGCATGCGCAACAGCGGCAGGAACATCTTCTCGATCGCCGCCCCCATGTAAAAATCCTCCATCGGAGGTGGACCCACAATCGTCGCGGGATAAATCGCGTCCTTGCGATGGGTCACGCATTCGACGTGAAACACCGGGTATTCATCTTCGAGCGAATAGAATCCCGTGTGATCCCCAAACGGACCTTCGGTTCGCAACTCGCCCAGCGTGACGTATCCCTCGAGCACAATCTCGGCTTGCGCGGGAACTTCAATGTCGTTGGTTTCGCACTTCACCATCTCCACCGGCTTCCCCCGCAGGAACCCGGCGATCATCATCTCGTCCAGATCGGGCGGCAGCGGCAGGATCGCGGAATACATCGCGGCCGGGTCGCCGCCCAGCGCCACCGACACCGGCATCCGCTTTTCCTTTCCTTCGCGCAGCAGCCTGCGGTAGTGTTCCGCGCCCTGTTTGTGCGTCTGCCAGTGCATGCCGGTCGTCTTTTCGTCGTACACCTGCATGCGGTACATCCCGCAGTTCCGCTTGCCCGTCTCCGGATTCTTCGAAAAGACCATCGGCAGCGTGATGAACGGACCACCGTCCTGCGGCCAGCAGTGCAAAACCGGAAGGTCCTGCAAGTCGAACTGCCCCGCCTTCAGGATCACTTCCTTGCACGGCCCGGTGCTCACGATCTTCGGGAAAAACGCGCCCATTTCCGCAAGCTTGGGCAGCATTTTGAGCTTGCCCAGCAGCCCTTCCGGAACCTTCATCTGCAGGTAATCGGAAATCCGCGCGGCGATCTCTTCGAGCGATTCCACGCCCAGCGCCATCAACATTCGCTTCTCGCTCGCAAACGCGTTGATCAGCACCGGCAACTTCGAACCTTTGACATTTTCGAACAGCAGCGCGGGACCTCCGCTTTTCACACTTCGGTCCGCGAACTCCGTGATTTCCAGATGCCGGTCGACCTCGATCGGCACCCGCTTCAGTTCGCCCGCCTTTTCGAGCGCGCGTATAAACTCGCGCAAATCCTGATAAGCCATGTTGTTTTTGAGATTCCTGCCGCCAGCGGGGGCAAGTTCCATTATGCGGCCTGCACACGTTCGGAAGTCGCAGTCTTCGCTAAACTGAAGACTTCCATGAGTAGCCGAACTGCATTCGTTACCGGCGCAAGCCGGGGCATTGGCAAGGCCTGCGCCCTCGCCCTCGCCGCCGCGGGACATCGTGTCATTCTCGCCGCCCGCGCGGTCGACAAGCTCGAAGAAGCAGCCGCGGAAATCCGCGCCGCCGGTGGCCAGGCGGACATTGTCTCGATCGACCTCGCCTCCGCTGAATCCATCAAGGCCGCGTTTGCCACGGCTTCCAAGGAATTCGGCCGTATCGACATTCTGGTCAACAATGCTGGCGTAACGAAAGACGGCCTCGCCGTCCGCATGAAGCTCGAAGACTTCGAATCGGTCATCCAGACCAATCTCACCGGCGCCTTTCTGTGCTGCCAGCAGGTGCTGATGCCCATGATGAAGGAACGTTGGGGCCGCATCATCAATATTTCGTCCGTCGTCGGTGAAACCGGCAATGCCGGCCAGGCGAACTATGTCTCGT
>JAFDVT010000647.1 GCA_018268875.1 Acidobacteriota bacterium | reverse complement strand
TATCAGGCGCCTCGGTTTTCGGATGACGGCAGGACGCTGTATTTTACGGCGGCCGAGGCCGATCAACCGGGGTTCCGGCAGTCGAAGCTGGGCGCGCTGGACCTGGCGTCGAAAAAGATTTCCTGGCTCGCGGCGGACTGGCAATCGAGCGTGCAGCAGTTGACGGTGAACGGCGGCAATGTGTACTTTTCGTCGAGCTGGCAGGGTTCCGCGCCGTTGTTACGGTTGGGCGCGGACGGAAAGCTGACCCGCGTCGTGGACGGACCGGTGGGAGTTTCGGCGTTCGACGCAGCCGGCGGACGAGTGGTGTATGCGCAGGTCAGCGTGCCGAACCCGCATGAGTTGTACGTCATCGATCGCGATGGACGGACCCGGCAGATCAGCGATCTGAACGGCTGGGTGGCGAACCGCAACATCGTGCTGCCGGAAGAGCATTGGATCACGCGTCCCGACGGGATGAAGGTGCAGTACTGGGTGATGAAGCCCGCGCAGATGGAGGCCGGCAAGAAGTACCCGGTGGTGCTCGACATGCATGGCGGGCCCAGCGCGATGTGGGGTCCCGGCGAGGCCAGCATGTGGCATGAGTTCCAGATGTTTTGCGCGTGGGGCTATGGCGTCGTGTATTCGAATCCCAGGGGATCGAGCGGGTACGGATACGAGTTCCAACGGGCGAATTACAAGAACTGGGGCGAAGGTCCGGCGTCGGATGTACTGGCGGCGTTTGACGAGGCGATGCAGGCCAATGGCGCATGGATGGATGCGGACCGGCAGTTCCTGACCGGCGGTTCCTATGCCGGGTATCTGCCGGCGTGGATCATCAGCCATGACAACCGGTTCAAGGCCGCGGCCGCGCAGCGCGGTGTGTACGACCTGACGACGTTTTTCGGCGAAGGCAACGCGTTCCGGCTTGTGCCGGGCCATTTCGGCGGCTATCCGTGGGAGCCAGATACGCGAAAGTTGCTCGAACGGGAATCGCCGTTCACCTATGTTGCGAGCATCCAGACGCCGTTCCTGATTCTGCACGGGAGCCAGGATTTGCGCACCGGCGTGACGCAGAGCGAGATGATGTTCAAGGCGTTGGCGCAGATGGGGCGACCGGTGGAGTACGTGCGGTACCCGAATATCGGGCACGAGCAGACGCGGTCCGGGCCGCCGCTGCAACGCATGGATCACATGCTGCGGATCATCGAGTTCTTCGAGCGGTACGCGCGCAACGGCGGGCCATTGCCGTCCGCGTCGAACTAAAGGCGCGGGTTCCCGCAACGGGCCATACCCTGATACGATTCTTTGAGTATGAAAATCAAAATTCTACTTTCCGTGGCGGCGGCGGGCGCGCTTTGCTTTGGGCAAACGGCCGATCCGAAGATGAGCTTTTTCATCACGAGCGCGGGCAGCGGCAATGGTGCGGACCTGGGTGGCTTGAAGGGCGCGGACGCGCAGTGCGCAAAGCTCGCCAAGGCCGCCGGTTCGAAGAAAAAGGTATGGCGCGCGTACCTGAGCCAGCAGCCGGAAGGCAAGCTGAAAGCGGTAAACGCGAGGGATCGCATCGGCAAGGGGCCGTGGTTCAATTCCAAGGGTGTGGAAGTGGCCAAGGATATCGCGGATCTGCATTCGGAAAACAACAAGCTGGGCAAGCAGAACTCGCTGACCGAGTTGGGGCAGGTGGTGAACGGGCGCGGCGACACGCCGAACCAGCACGACATCCTGACGGGCTCGCAACTGGACGGTACGGTAAAGCCGGGTACGGAAGACAGCACGTGCAAGAACTGGACGAGCCATGGCGAGGGTAGCGCGCTGGTAGGACATCACGACCGCCAGGGCGGCGGCCAGAATCCGAATTCGTGGAACTCGGCGCATGCGTCGCGCGGCTGCAGTCAGGCGAACCTGGTGGCCACCGGTGGCGCGGGCCGTTTTTACTGCTTCGCTACCAAGTAAGACAGGAAATCGCGTGTGTGGACGGAGATGCTTGCCGTCTACACACGCGATTGTTTTTTCTAGGCCGAATACACCTGCTGGCCGTTGAGCCACGTGTCGACGATCTGCAAGCGGCCGTTGTCCATCGTGAAGCGAACCAGGTCCGCACGGTCACCGGTGCTCAAGCCGCGATGGCGTGAACCGATGCGTCCGGCACGGGCGGCGTTGATGGTGGCCATGACCACCGCATCGCGCAACGTGACACCACCCATTTCGATAACGTTCGCCACGGCGTCGTGCATCTTCAAGGCGGAGCCTGCCAGACGAGTTCCACCGCGAAGGACGACACGGTTGCCGGGCGGCAGAAGTTCGACCTCCACTTCCCCCAACATATAGTCGCCGGGAGCGCATCCGGCGGGCATTACCGCGTCGGTGACGAGCACGATGCGTTCGACCGTCTTGGCGCGGATGGCGACCTTGACGAAGTTCGCACCGAGGTGGACGCCGTCGACGATCAGGCTGGCGATGAGCTTGTCTTCGGCCATCTGATCCCAGATGTAGTTCGGATGGCGAGGCAGGATGCTGTGGGCGCCGTTGCCGAGGTGCGTGGACATGGTGGCGCCAGCGGCGACGCAGGCGCGAATCTGTTCCGTGGTGGCCTTGGTGTGGCCGATGCTGATGACCACGCCGTCGCGCACCACCGCTTCCGTGAAGGCCGGCGATTCGTCGTACTCGGCGGAGATCGTGACGAGCTTTACCTGGCCTTGCGCGGCGTCCTGCCAGCGCTTGTATTCCTCGATGTCCGGCTTGCGGGCCCAACGGACGGGATGGGCTCCACGGGGGCCGTCTTCCGCTGAAATGAATGGTCCTTCGACGTGGAAGCCCTCCATCGCCGAGCCTTCGTTGCCGAGCGCTTCCTTGGCGGCGGCAAGGTTCCGGAGGCAGCCTACGATTTCCGGTTCAGAATTGGTGATGAGGGTCGGATACAGACGCGTGACGCCGGTGGCGAACTGGGCCCGCAGCGAGTGCAGAATCTGTTCGTGAGTGGTTGTGGTCTTGTTGTAATCGACTCCGGCAAAACCGTTCACCTGCAAGTCGATGAACCCCGGCGCGAGGTACGGACCACCGGATTGGGCGTCCACCAGGGGGTCCACGCCAGTGATCACCTGATCGAATCGGACCTCAACGGGTTCGGCGGACAGCGCATTGATTCCGGTACATTTCATAGGGTTGATGTTTTTTCTACGGCTTGTCCACAACAGGCTAACAGGCGGGCGCCTGTAACGCATAGCACCCACATGGGAAAGATCCTGTGGATTGCGGAAGAAAAGCCGGCGGCCCCTATAGGACGCGGCCGGCTTTCCTGATACAACTGACTCCAGATCCTTTGCAGGAACGGCCCGGACGGAGATCTCGGGGGAGGTGGCCGTCGTCTTTTACAGAAACGGCCGTCTCCTGCAAACGATTGACCTACTTCGTGACGGTTTCGGCCACCGGCGTGAGCCAGCCGAACTGATCCGGCGCATTCCCCTCGACAATATCGAAGAACGCTTTCTGGATCTTCTCGGTGATGGGTCCACGCTTGCCGGCGCCGACTGGGATGCGGTCCACCGAGCGGACGGGCGTCACCTCGGCGGCGGTACCGGTGAAGAACACTTCGTCGGCGAGGTATAACATTTCGCGCGGGACGAGAGTTTCCGTTACACCATAGCCGAGCGATTTGGCGATCTGGATGATGCTGTCGCGGGTGATGCCGGGCAGAACGCTGGCGCCCAGCGGCGGCGTGACGATCTTGCCGTCGCGGATGACGAAGATGTTTTCGCCGGAGCCTTCGCTGACATAGCCGTTGGAATCGAGGGCGATGCCTTCGGCGTAGCCGTTGATGTCGGCCTCCATGCGGATGAGCTGCGAGTTCATGTAGTTCGCGCCGGCCTTGCTCATGGCGGGCAGCGTGTTGGGAGCCAGCCGGTTCCAGCTGGAGATGCAGACATCGACTCCCTGTTCGAGCGCTTCGGCGCCGAGATACTTGCCCCATTCCCAGCAGGCGACGTAGACTTCGATCGGCACGCGCTTGGGCAGCACGCCGACGTCGCCGTAGCCGCGAAGGATGATGGGACGGATGTAGCAGGACTGAAGCTTGTTGACGCGTACGAGTTCTACGAACGCTTCACTCAACTGCTCAGCCGTCCAATTCACACCGATGCGGTAAATTTTCGCGGAATCGACGAGGCGACGGGCGTGTTCGAACGAGCGGAAGATGGCGGGACCGTTTTTGGTGTTGTAGCACCGGACCCCTTCAAAAACCGAACTTCCATAGCTCACAACGTGGGAGAGAACATGTATTTTGGCATCGTCCCAATTGATCAATTGGCCGTTATGCCAGATCTTGCTCGTAGGCGTCAACATGAACGTATTATAACTGTATAAGGGAGACTGAACCCGTTGTTGGCAATCGTCGTGCGGGTGTAAAACGAGGAGTAAGGATCACACAACAATGACAACGAACAAGAGATTGGTTTCCTGGCTAGCGTTGGGGCTATGTTTCGCTGGCGGCCCGGCCGGCGCTTTCGGGCAGAAGAAGAAACAGATCCAGGAGCAGAAGCCTGGGTTTAACTTGTTCAGCAAGGATCAGGACATTCAGCTGGGCAAGGAATCGGCCGCCGAGGTTGAAAAGCAGGTTGTGGTGGTGAACAACCCCGAAGTCACACAGTACCTGAACCTGGTGGGCGGCAAGCTGGCGAAGAGCAAGCGAGCCAACGAATTTCCTTACTATTTCAAGCTGGTAAACGACGACAGCATCAACGCGTTCGCGCTGCCGGGCGGCCCGATGTACGTGCATACGGGCTTGATCAAGGCGGCGGAAAACGAAGCGCAGCTTGCGGGCGTGCTGGCGCACGAAATGTCGCACGTCGCCCTACGGCATGGTACGAATCAGGCCAGCAAACAGAACCTCTTGCAGATTCCTCTCGCCTTGGGCGGCGCGATGGCCGGCAACGGAATGCTGGGGCAGCTGACGCAACTGGGCATTGGTTTGGGCGCGAATTCCGTGTTGATGAAGTTTTCGCGGAACGCGGAATCCCAGGCCGACTACAACGGCGCGCTGATGATGAGCGACGCCGGTTACAACCCGGTAGAAATGGCGCGATTCTTCGAAAAATTAGAAGCGCAGAGCGGCAAGTCCAGCAAGGTCGCGGCGTTCTTTTCGTCGCACCCGAGCCCGGGCAACCGCGTGAAGGCCACCGAAGAACTGGTGACGTTGATGCCGCAGCAGAACTACAACGGCGACACCGGACAGTTCGAACACATCAAGGCGATCGTGTCGGGAATCCCGGCGGCGCCGAAGAAGGAACTGCAGCAGCAACAGGGCAACGGCCAGGTGACGGGTACGCCGGCGCAGGTGCGTCCGTCGGGACGGACCAGGGATTTTCGTAACGCCGCCGTGTCGATGCGTTACCCCGATAACTGGGATGTGATGGGCGACTCCAACGGCAACGCGATCACGATCGCTCCCAAGGCGGCCGTCGCGGGCAGTGCCATTTCCTACGGCCTGATCCAGAGCTTCTATTCGCCGCAGAACGCGTCGGACATCAATTTGCAGCGGGACACGCAGGCGTTGATCGGGCAGTTGCAGCAGGGCGACCCGAAGATGAAGGTCACGCAGCAGAGCAATGCGACGATCGGCGGCGTGAGAGGGCTCGCGACGGTATTGCAGACCGGTTCCGGCTACGCGAACGAGACGGAAACGGACCTGCTGATCACCGCGCCCCACCGGGACGGCCTGTTCTACATCGTCGTGGTGGCGCCGTCGAGCGAATGGCAGGCTGCGAAGTCGCAGTTTGAAGACATCGTTCGCTCGGTGCAGTTCGTGAACCGCTAAAGCTTGGCAAGCCGCTCGCGGGCGGCTTCCAGCGTCTCGTCCTTCTTGCAGAAGCAGAAACGAATCAAGTGGCTGCCGTTTTCGGGGTTTTCGAAGAAACTCGACCCGGGGACGGCGGCCACTCCTATTTCCTCGATCAGGTGCCGGACGAACGCGATGTCGTTCGGGAAGCCGAAGCCCGAAACATCGGCCATCACGTAGTAGGCGCCATACGGCTTGATGCACCGGAAGCCCGCCGCGCCGAGGATCCCCATCATTTTGTCGCGGCGTTCCTGGTAGTGGGCGGAGAGTTCTGTGTAGTAGTTGGCGGGTGCCGACAGAGCGAGCACGCCGGCCTGCTGCAGCGGCGAGGCGGCGCCGACGGTCAAAAAGTCATGAACCTTGCGGATGGATTCGGTGAGGTCCGGCGGGGCTAACACCCAGCCTACGCGCCAGCCTGTCACCGAGTACGTCTTGCTCATGCTGTTGATGAGGACGCTGCGTTCGCGCATTCCGGGCAAGGTCATGATCGGGACGTGGGCGAGGCCGTCGTAGACGATGTGCTCGTAGATTTCGTCGGTGATGGCGAGCGTGTCGAACTCCTGGCAAAGTCCCGCGATGAATTCGAGTTCCTGGCGGGAAAAGACCTTGCCTGTGGGGTTGTTGGGTGTGTTCAGGATGATCGCCTTGGTCTTGCTGGTGAAGGCCCGGCGGAGTTCATCGGGATCGAAGGTCCAGTCCGGGGCGCGCAGCGTGACCAGCTTGCGGGTGGCGCCGCAGAGCAGCGTGTCGGGGTGATAGTTCTCGTAGTAGGGTTCGAAAACGAT
>JAFDVT010000646.1 GCA_018268875.1 Acidobacteriota bacterium | reverse complement strand
GAGGCCCGGTTGGCAAAGAGCGAACAGCCGTTGTTCGCCCTCGAAGGCAATTCGTAAGTGATCCGGCGCGACGGATCGCTTGGGCTGATTGCCGGTCCCTGCGTGATCGAAAGCGAGGAACACGCCCTGTTTCTGGCGCGTGAGATCCGCAACATCGCGGGCGGCGACTATGTCTTCAAAGCGTCCTTCGACAAGGCTAACCGCTCCTCCGTCGATTCGTATCGTGGTCCCGGCCTCAAGGAAGGCCTGCGCATCCTCGGGGAGGTTCGCAAGCAAATCGGCGTCCCGGTGTTGACCGATATCCACGAGGTCGCGCAGGTGGAACCGGCGGCCGAAGTGGTGGACATCCTGCAGATTCCGGCGTTTTTATGCCGCCAGACGGATCTGTTGGTGGCTGCGGGCCGCACCGGCAAAACCGTCAATATCAAGAAGGGCCAGTTCGTCTCGCCCACGGATTTTCGTCACGCCGCTGAGAAGGTGGCGTCCACCGGCAACCGGAACATCATTCTCACCGAACGCGGTTCCTGCTTCGGCTACAACAACCTGGTGGTGGACATGCGCGGCCTCGCGATCATGCGCGAATTCGGCTATCCGGTTGTGTTCGACGCGACGCATAGCGTGCAACTGCCCGGTGCCGCGGGCAGTGCTTCCGGATGCCAGCCCCAATTCATCGAGACGCTTGCCCGCGCGGCCGTTGGCGCCGGCGTGGACGGCGTATTCGTCGAGGTTCACGAGGAGCCTTCCCGCGCGAAATCCGACGGCGCGAACGCCCTCCGTCTCGACCGCCTGGCGGACTTCCTGCGCCGCTTGCGCGCCATCCAGGAAGTCGTAGTCAAATCGCTACACTAGATTCGTGGCCCACCACAAAGTTACTTTGATCCCAGGCGACGGGATTGGACCTGAAGTCGCGGATGCGGCGGCTCGCGCAATCGACGCGACCGGCGTCAAAATTGATTGGGAACGCGTTGAACTCAACGCCGACATCATTCAAAAGCGCGGCGAGGTGCTGCCTCCAGAGGTGCTCGATTCGCTGAATCGAACCTACACCGGCTTGAAGGGCCCGGTTACCACGCCCATCGCGGGCGGCTTCCAGAGCGTGAACGTCGCGCTGCGCAAGCGTCTGGACCTGTTTGCGAATGTGCGTCCCATCCGTTCGCTGCCCGGCGTCAAGACCCGTTTTCAGGACCTCAAGCTCGACATGGTGATCTTCCGCGAGAACACGGAAGACCTGTATTCGGGCCTCGAACATGAAGTGGTGAAGGACGTCGTCACCTCGCTCAAAGTGATCACGCGCACGGCCTCCATCCGCATCGCGAACTACGCGTTCGATTACGCCAAGGCCACCAATCGCCGCAAGGTCAGCGCCGTGCACAAGGCCAACATCATGAAGCTTGCCGACGGCTTGTTTCTGCGTTGCTGCCGCGAAGTGGCCGCTGGTCACCCGGAAGTTCGCTATGAAGAACTGATCGTCGACAACGCGTCGATGCAGCTTGTCATCCGTCCCGAAACGTTCGACATTCTGCTGCTGCCCAATCTTTATGGCGACATCATCTCCGACCTATGCGCGGGTCTTGTCGGTGGCTTGGGCATCGTTCCCGGCGCCAATATGGGCGAAAAACACGCGGTTTTCGAGGCTGTGCACGGTTCGGCGCCCGACATCGCGGGCAAGGGCATCGCCAACCCCACCGCGCTGATGCTGTCCGGTGTGATGATGCTCATCCATCTCAAGGAAATGGACGCCGCCAACCGCCTACAGGCCGCTATCGAAAGCGTGTACGCCTCGCAAACCGCGGTGACGCGCGACCTGGGCGGCAACGCCACCACGCAGCAGTTTACCGACGCTGTGGTTGCGGCGATGAAATGATCCTGCTGCTCGCGGCTTCGCTTCTCTTGCAGCAGTCGGCGGGGGGCTACCGCATCGCCCCCGTCGACGACACTAGCCGCGACAAGACCTACCAGAGCTTCGTCAACAAGCTGAACAAAATCGCAGTGAAGCGGGACGTGAAAGCGTTCCGCAAGCTGTGCGCCGAAGACATCGTGACGGGTACGGGCCGCAAGACGGATCCCGAAGAAAAAGGCTGGAAGGCCTTCGAGGAACGCTGGAAACCGGCATCCCAGGACACAGCGCTTTGGGAAACCATCACCGACATCCTGTCGCTTGGTTCCGTACGCATGCACCCGCGCTTGTACGTGGCGCCGTACCTCGTTTGGAAGTTCCCCAACAACCTGTCGCCGCGACGCTACCAGGTGATGGTGCGCGACCAGGTGCCGCTGCGCGAAACCCCGGATCGCGACGGCCGCCAGATCGCCGTTCTCAGCTTCGATGTCGTGGAAGTGATCGGCGAGGAACCGGGCGAATGGATGCACATTCGCTTCGGCAACCGTCGAGGCTTTGTCCCGCGGAACACGATTCGAAGTTCGATCACCGCGCGCGCGCAGTTCGCACTCGAAGATCAGGGTTGGCGGATCGTGGCGCTCGAAGTTCCACCGGAATGAATCGACTGTACGATGCGCCCCTCGCCGTCGAGCGACATCGCAAAATCGCGCCAATACACGCGGTGTCCCGCAATCCCGGCAATCCACACGGCCACTGCGAATAGATCGCGCAGAGGCACCAGCAACAACATCGGCAAGCCGGTGCGAGCCTTCAGGACGAAGACGCTCGAAATCAGCGCCAGCAGCATGCGCACGCCCAGCAAGGCGAGGCCCGCGGTGACATTTCCCGCAAGCATCGCGACCACTGCCCATAACGTCGCAAACGTCGCCGGCAGACCCATGTAGCCACCGCCGCGGCACGCGCGAATCGTGCGCGCCCAGCGTACCTGATGCTGCCACGCGTCGCGAAATGTTTCGGCGCCCAGATGCGTGTCCACGGTGGGTTCCGCAAGGTGGCATTTCAGCCCCAGTTGGTGGATGCGATGTCCTAGTTGATAGTCGTCGGCGATATAGCTCGAGATCGGTTCCAGCCCGCCGATGCGATCCAGGTCCTGCCTGCGCATGGCCAAGGTCGACCCCAGCGCGAACTCGTCGACGCCAACAAATTGTGCCACCAGCGTAGATGGGGCAAAGTCGGTATCGACGCCCAATCCTTCAAACCATCCGGCGAAACTCGCTCCTGCCGCGCGATACAGGCACGTCACCAGGCCGATCTGCGGATTCTCCAGCGGGGCTACGATCTTGGTCAGATAATCCGGCATCACCTTGATGTCGCTGTCGTTGATCACGATCACCGGATGCGAGGCCTCGCGGTAGAGATCGATCAACGCGCCCACCTTACCATTGGGGCGCACGGTATGGATTTGCACCAGGCGGATGCGGTGGTTCGGGTACGCGGCGATCAGCCGTTGAATATACGGAATGGCCGTATCGTTCGGACTCATGACGCCGAACAGAATCTCGAACTCGCCCGCATAGTTCAGTTGCGCGTGCGATTCGATCGCTTCGTAGAAGTATGGATCGGCCCCGCGAACCGGCTTCAGGAACGACACCGCGGGCGCGTAGCCGGTGAGGCGTTCACGGAAGAACAGACGGCGCAGCGACGCCAGGATCGCAAGGATCTGATACGCAGCGGGCACCGCCAGAATGTACATCATCATGCGGAAATCAAATACACGCCACAAGCAATCAGAACCGCGCCGGCCCAGCGTAACGACGTTACCCGTTCCTTCAACACCACGGCCGCCAGGATCGTCTCCAGCACCACCGAACCCGCCGTAACGGGCACGGCAAAACTCAAGTCCGCGACCTTCAGGAGTTCGATGAACGCGAAGAACGAAACCGCCATGAAGAACACCGACAGCACCACCAGTTTCTTCCTAGCCAGCGTCGCCGCCAGACGTTTCAGTCCCGTGGCGCCGAAGTCCGAAACCTCGCCATGACGCTTCATCTCGAAGCTCTGCAGCAGATCCGCCAGCACCGTGGAACCGACGACGAGGCTAACCAGAATCCACTTCATGATGACTTTTCGGCGGTCCGTCCGACCAGGGCCACACCCGCAAAAATTAGCAGCGTCCCTGCCCAGCGTTGCGGCGAGACCGTTTCGTTCAGGAAGAGAAATCCAAGCAGCGCCGTCAGGACATAGCCGACCGCCGTGACGGGCAGCACAAAGCTAAGGTCGGCCCAGGACAGCAGCGTCATCCGCGACAGCATCCACAAAATCAGCAGCAAAACCCCGGCCACGAGCCAGAGGAACGACCCGTGTACGCCGATGTCCAGGAGCAGATTTCCGAACGCGTTGCTCAATACGACGATGGCCGCGAACAGCCACGTCTTCAAGCGGCGGCGTCGCGGATCAGTCACCGAAGGAGGTGGAAGCGGTGGTCTGCTGCCGCGCCTTCTGATCTTTCACAAATTGTTTGCGCTTGGCGCGGAGGCTCATGTATTCGCGAGCTTCCTTGTACAAACGCGGGATATCGTTGTTGACGATCGCCTTCTTCACCACGCGCCAGGCGGCCTTGGGACGGAAGTAGTATTCGCCGTAAAAGCGCTCCACCCATTCGACAAGTTCGCCGCGGTTCAGCCCCGGATAGATGATGTTCGGCAACTGGTGGCCGTTCTCATCGGTCATCGAATCGATGGTGATCAGGTCGTTCTTCTTCACATAGTCGAAGAACTCGGTGCCCGGGTAAGGATGCGCGATCGACACCTGAATCGTTTCGCAATCCAGCTTCTTCGCAAAGTCGATGGTGCGGCGCAGGCTGTCGCGGCTTTCGCCCGGCAACCCGACGATAAAGTCGGCGTGAATGGTCAGGCCAAGGGAATGCGCGTCCTTGGTGAACCGTTCGGCCATCTGCACCGTAGCGCCCTTCTTGATGTTTTTCAGGATCTGCGGGTCGCCCGATTCGTAGCCGACGATCATCAGACGGCATCCGGCTTCGCGCATCGCCTTCAGCGTGTCGTAATCCGTCGTGACGCGCGACGTGCAGGACCAGGTGAAGTTGAGCTTCTTCAGTTCCTTGCACAGCTCGATGGTGCGTTCCTTCTTGTAATTGAAGGTGTCGTCGTCAAAAAAGATTTCCTTCAGGCCCGGGAAATTTTCCAGCGCCCATTTGCACTCGGCCACGATGTCGGGGATCGAACGCAACCGCCAGCGATGGCCGGAATGCGTCTGCGGCCACAGGCAGAACGTACACATCGCCGGGCAACCGCGCGACGGGTAAAAGCTGATGAACGGATGCAGCAGGAACGGTACGTTGTAGCGCGTAAAGTCCAGGTCGCGCTTGTAAATCTTCGATGCCCAGGGCAGTTCGTCCAGGTTCTCGATGACCGGACCTTCGGGATTGTGCCAGATCGTGCCGTCTTCGCGGCGGTAGCTCACGCCCGGAATGTCGGCCAGCGGGGTGCCTTTGGCAAACGCGACAATCTGATGGTCGAACTCGCGGCGCACCACGAAGTCGATCGCCTTCGACTCGCGGAACGCCTTGTCCGGCTCAACCGTCACCGGAGGACCAACGAAGGCAACTTTCATGCCCGGGTTGGACTCCTTCATCATCTCCGCCATCTTGATATCGACCGAAAAGCCGGGCGTCGACGTGAAGAGCACCAGAAGGTCGAAATCCTTCGCCATCGCCACGGTTTGTTCGATCGAAATGTGATGCGCGGGCGCATCCACAAGCTTACTGTCCGGCAACATGCCGGCCGGATACGTCAGCCACACCGGATACCAATAGGACTCGATCTCGCGGGAGGCCGGCCAGCGAGAGCTCGCCCCGCCGTCAAATCCTTCAAAAGACGGGGGATTCAAAAATAACGTTCGCATCGAGTACCTTCAGGGTACCAAGGCCACTGGTATGATGTGTGGAACCTCCCATCCAGATGAGTTCGCATTTCTTCGGGCCGTACCAACTCAATCCGCGCGAACGATCGCTACGCAGAGAAGGGAAAGTTCTGCAGTTGGCGCCGAAGACGTTTGATCTGCTTTGCCTGCTGGTGGAAAGCGCGGGCAAGGCGCTCAGCAAAGAAAAGCTGCTTGGCCAGATGTGGCCCGATACCTTTGTCGAAGAGGCCAACCTCACCCAGCATGTGTCGTTGCTGCGGAAGACGCTTGACGACGGCGTCTACATCGAAACCGTGCCCAAGTTCGGCTACCGGTTTTGCGCCATCGTTCGCAGCACGCCCGCCGCGGTAGCCGACGCGACGCTTCAGCTTGCCCAGTCTCGCCCACCGGCGCCGTCCTCGCCGCCATCGCGGCAGGAAACGACGCCCGAAACACGCTATGCGCGCAACGGCGGCGTCAACATTGCCTACCAGGTTCTGGGCGACGGGCCGATCGACCTCGTCTTCGTGATGGGCTGGGTCTCGCACCTCGAATACTTTTGGACCGAGCCGTCCTTTGCTCGCTTCCTTCGCCGGTTGTCTTCGTTTTCGCGGCTCATTCTGTTCGACAAACGTGGCACCGGCCTGTCCGATCGAGTCCCGCTCGACGCGCTACCCACGCTCGAACAGCGCATGGAAGATCTGCACGCCGTCATGGACGCGGTGCAGTGTCAAAAGGCCGCGCTGTGCGGCGTTTCCGAAGGCGGACCCATGTCCGCGCTGTTCGCCGCGACCTATCCCGATCGCACGCTGGCTTTGACCATGATCGGGACCTACGCCCGCCGCCTTCGCGATGACGACTACCCGTGGGGTCCGACGCTCGAACAGCGCGCCGCGTACCTGGACGAGATCGAACGATCCTGGGGCGGGCCTGTCGGCATCGAAGACCGCGCGCCCTCGAAAGCGAACGACCCCGAGTTCCGCAATTGGTGGGCGACCTACCTTCGCATGGGCGCGAGCCCCGGCGCCGCGCGGGCACTCACCAAGATGAACGCCGAAATCGACGTTCGAAGCGTGCTGCCCTCGGTGCGCGTACCATCGTTGATCATCCACCGCACCGGCGACCAATGCCTGAAGGTGGAAGAAGGCCGCTACGTCGCCTCGCTGGTTCCCAATGCCCGCTATGTCGAGTTTCCTGGCGACGATCACCTTCCGTTTGTTGGCAATCAGGACGAAATCGTCGACGAAATGGAAGAGTTTCTCACTGGGGTTCGCCACGGCGCGGAACCGGAACGCGTCCTGACCACCATCCTGTTTGCCGCCGGCGCGGACATCGGCGATCCCAAGCTTCGCACGCAACTGGATCGCGAGGTGCAATGGTTCCGAGGCCAGCCGCTACCGCAGTCGTCCCAGTACCCGGAAGCGCGCGCCAGTTTCGATGGACCGGCCCGCGCCATCCGCTGCGCGTCCGCTTTGGTGGAACACGCCAGGCGGTCCTCATTGTCAATCCGTGTCGGCTTGCACACGGGTGAATGCGACAAACTGCCCGGTGGAGGCTTGGGCGGCCTCGCCGTCGAGGTCGGACCGTTGATGCTGGTTCAGGCCACGGCCAATGAAGTCATCGTCACAGGCCCTGTGCGCGATCTCGTCGCCGGATCGGGCATCACGTTTCAGCCAACGGAAGAGAGCGTGATGGACTGGCGTCTTTTCCAGGTGGTTCGCGCAAGGTCATGACACGCAGGGCCTGCTGTAGCGGCCAGTGCTGCATGTAGTCGGGCCAATAGTAGTGCGCGTACGCTTTGTTAAGCGCCACGATTGTGTACATGCGCAGCGTCCCGTGGTAAATGCCGCGTGCCGGAACCACGATGCCGTCCGGTTCCAGCGATTCCCCGGCGCCTCGCGACCGCAGTGCCCGCCGCGCCAGTTTTTGGAACAGCACCAGGCCGCGGCGAAGTTCCGGCCGCCAAAGACCGTCCACCGGGAATCGTTTGGAATGTACGGGGGATTGGGGCAGGTTCCCCAACGCCTGCAGGAACACCTGCACGAGCGCGACGTCGTCTCGCCGGTTGGGAAGGCCATTGCCCACCGGTTCGCTGACGTTGAGATAGTGGACCATCGGTCCGCTGCCGTCGTTCGCCCGCAGACCGGTTTCCACATACGCCATTGGTTCCAGCGTAAAGACCGGGCCCCGGCGCCGTCCTCAAAAAACTCTCAAGAATCGCTAAATTTCGCGGCCGCTACTGATGCGAGGAATGCTGCGGCTGCGGCGGATTCAGCTTGATCTGAATGGACTTATCGTCGTCCTCGATCTCAAACTGCTGGCCGTAGGTCTGATAGCCTTTGGCGATCACCTGGATGAGTACCGTGCCCTGCGGCATCTCCGGAACCTTGGTGAAGCCGTCCTGGTTGGTACGCGTTTCCCACGAGGTGATCTGCTTCTTGCCTAGCTTCGAGATCGAACGGCCTTTGACGAAGCGCACGATCACCGAGGCGCGGTCCACAGGCTTGCCGTTCAGATTGGTAACTGTAATCTGCAACCGCGTGGTGTCGCCGGCAAATGCTGTCGCCGCCCCAATCAACAGGACCAGGGCAGTGGCTAAGTACTTCTGCATGTCTCCTCCATTATCTCTCAGCAGCGAGGCTAAAGGATCTGAAAACCTCTCCCGGCGCGGGCCGTGGACTCTTCTTTGTCCACCCCGCGCACCTCCGCCCAGCGAGGACCGCGGTACAGTTCCCCTTCGAGCGCCTCCAACTGTTGCGCCGTGCCCTGCGCCAGAACTTCCACCCGGCCGTCGTCCAGATTCTTCGCGTAGCCCGACACTCCCACCGCCGTCGCAGCCTTCTGCACGAAGTTCCGGAACCCCACGCCCTGCACGCGTCCGCGGATGTAATAGGTGCGGGAAATCGAACGCTCGGCCATACTTGAATTATCCCCCTATGGCCTTCCCGATCCATCGCAAACGGCGTCTGCGCGCCTCGGACTCGATGCGCCGCCTGGTCCGCGAAACCTGGCTCGAACCCGCGCAATTTGTCCTGCCGTTGTTTGTCTGCGAAGGCAACAACGTCTACAAGCCCATCAGTTCGATGCCCGGCCAGGCGCAGATGTCAATCGATCGCATCGTGGCCGAATGCCGCGAGGTGGAATCACTCGGAATCGGCGGTGTCATCCTCTTCGGGATCCCGTCCCACAAGGACGAAACGGCGAGCGAAGGGTACAACCCGGGCGGCATCGTGCAACGTGCGATTCGCGCGATCAAGGCCGAATGCAAAAAACTGGTCGTCATCACCGATGTCTGCAATTGCGAGTACACAAGCCACGGCCATTGCGGCAAGGTCGTCGGCAACGATGTGGATAACGACCAGTCGCTGGTGTGGCTTGCCGACGCGGCCCTGACGCACGCGCAAGCCGGAGCCGACATCGTCGCCCCGTCGGACATGATGGACGGTCGCGTGGCGGCCATTCGCGCTCGCCTCGACGGCGCCGGATTCACGAATACGCCCATCTTTTCCTACGCCGCGAAGTTTGCGTCCTGCTTTTACGGCCCGTTCCGCGAGGCCGCGGAATCCACGCCCCAATTCGGCGACCGCCGCAGCTACCAAATGGACCCGCCCAACGCGCGCGAGGCGATGCACGAAATGGAACTCGACCTGGAAGAAGGCGCCGACATGCTGATGGTCAAGCCCGCCATGGCGTACCTGGACCTGATTCGCGCGGCCCGCGAACGCTTTCCGGTGCCCATTGGCGCCTATCAGGTCAGCGGCGAATTCAGCATGATGCACGCCGCGGCCGAAAAAGGCTGGATCGACCTCGAACGCGTGATGATCGAATCCTTGACGTCGATTCGCCGCGCCGGCGCGGACATCATCCTCACGTACTTCGCCAAGGACGCCGCCCGCATCCTATAAAACGAACGCCGCAAACGCCTGCGCGACCTCGCTCGGCGTAGCGCCCTTGCCGCCGCCCAGGTCGTGTTTGAGCTTGTCGAACGTCAGGATCTGCGCTCTCGCGGGGATCAGCGACACCGCGGCCTTCAACTCCTCCGGCGTTCCGAACTCGTCCTTGCCGCCGCTGGCAAAGAGCGCCGGTACGCGCAGGTTCGGAAAATGTTCCGTCCGCAATTGCGCGGGCTTTGCCGGAGGATGCAGCGGGTACCCCAACAGCAGCAACGCATCCGCGAGTTCCGGTTGCGACGCCAGCAGCATCGATCCTTGCCTGCCGCCGTAAGAATGCCCGCCAAACAGCACTTTGCCGTCCACCCGGCCTCGCATGGCGCGCAAGTGCACGGCCAACCCTTCGCGATCCGTATGTTGATCGGCTGGCCTCGGAGGTCCGCTGCGGCCCGATTCACGGAACGCAAGATTCACGCGTTCCACAACCCAGCCGAGGGCCGCGAACTCGCGATCCATGGCGATCAGCAGCGGCGCATTGCGGTTCGAACCCGCGCCATGTGTCAATACGATGCCGTTCATTTGAAGCGTTTGCGGAACTGGAAGTCGATGCCGAACAGGCCGTTTTCTTCGCGGATCGCCGTCGCCGACCACTGCCGCGAAATGTCCCATTGGATGCGCACAATCTGTTCCTGCGTCCTTGCCAGATTGGTGATGTAGGTCAGCGTGATGTCTTTCGACACCTGTTGTTCCAGCGTCAGCCGCGCTTGCGGAATGTTTTCGACGCCCGTCAACTGCGGGTCGATCTTGATGCGCGAAACGCCGAAGAACTTCTGCAGTCTTCCGTTCAATGACGACGCCACAGCCTCGCCGACTAGGCTGCCCACGCCCTGCAACGTCGATTGATTGTTGCTTTGCGACGTTGCGAGGCCCGCGCCAATGTTCGGGTCGCGGCCAATCGCCAGCAACGCAATAATCTCGCTCGGCTGCAACGGAGGATCGGAGCGGTACGCCGCGTTGATCTTCCGAGGCGTGCCCGAAAAGCTGACGTTCACCGTAATACCGCGGGCCCTCGTTTCCGCCTCCAGGTCGAACGTCGGCTCGATGCGCGTAGGGTTGAAGAATCGAATGTCGCCGCGATTGAGCGTGTATTTGTTGCCGAAAAGCGAAATCTCGCCTTCGCTGAACGACACGTTCCCCATCAGGCTCGGCCTCGCCAGATTGCCGCGCAGGCGCAGATCCACTTCCGCGCGAAGCCCCCGGGTCAACGACGTTTGAAACTCCAGGTTCGGCGCACTTTCGATACGCAGGTCGAACTGCATGCCTCGCAGATAATCGTTGCCCGCGGCCACCGGCGTGGTCTGTGAATTAGCGCCCGATGTCTCGGCCAGCATGCTCGCAAAATCGGTCCGAGGATTGAACCCGGCGCGAACCAGCGACACGTTCCCCGCGAGCAAACTGTCTTCCGAAGTACCCGTCAGATTCAGGTTCGCGTTCACCGTCGTCGACGCGCCTTCGGGATAGCGCACGCGAACTCCGGTCGCCATCGCCTGCAG
>JAFDVT010000645.1 GCA_018268875.1 Acidobacteriota bacterium | reverse complement strand
TCCGCGGGCCCGGCATCAACGTGTTCGACGTGACGGTGATCAAGAACATCCCGATCGGCAAGTCGGAAGTTCGCCGCCTGCAGCTACGGTTTGAGTTCTACAACTTCTTCAACCACGCGAGCTTCCAGAACGTCGACACCACGGCACGGTTCGACGCGAACGGGAATCAGGTGAGCGGAACGTTCGGACAGTACACGTCCACGCTGGACGCCCGCAGGATCGTTCTCGGCGCGAAGTTCTACTTCTAAACCGGGGCGGAAGAGGTCCTAGCCAAAGGGGCCGTGTCCTCGCTCAGAATGGCCAGATAGGCCTGATAGGCGAAGACACGGTCCCTTTTGCGTCCGGTGAGCTCGGTCACGATGTTCAGTTGTGCGAGTTCCTGGATGGATTTCGTGACCGTGGGGATCGAGAGGCCGGACACGCGCGCCACTTCTTCCACGCGGAATACCGGCCGTTCCTGCGCGTACTGAAACACTTGTAGAGCCGATCCGGCCGCGCGGCCAAGCTGTTCGATCCTTCTGCGGTCGTTGTTCGAAACCTCCAGAAGACGGCGCGCGGTGGCGACGCTCTTGTCGGCGGTTTCGCGGATGCCGGTCAGAAAGAAGCGGATCCAGCTTTCCCAGTCGCCGGTCCTACGCACTTCGTTGAGCAGCCGGTAGTACTCGTCGCGATGCGTCTTGAAGTACAGGCTAAGGTACAGCATGGGCTTCCGCAGCGCGCCGCTCGCGCACAGCAGGAACGTGATCAACAGCCGGCCCAGGCGTCCGTTCCCGTCGAGGAACGGGTGGATGGTCTCGAACTGGACATGCACCAGGCCTGCTTTGATGAGCACCGGCAGGTCCTGCGCATTGTCGTGGATGAACGTTTCGAGATGGCCAAGGTGCTCGATCACATAGCTGGCTGGCGGAGGAACATAGGCTGCATTGCCCGGGCGCGTCCCGCCGATCCAATTCTGCGAGGTCCGGAATTCGCCGGGAGTCTTGTCAGCGCCTCGTCCGTCCGCCAGCAATGCGGCATGCAGTTCACGAATGAGCCGCAAGGATAGGGGTAGCCGGGGCAGCGCCGCCAGCCCGTACTCGAGCGCCTGGACGTAGTTCGAAACCTCGGCCACATCGTCCTCTGGAACGCCGGGCGCGGCTTCGTTCTCGTACAACAGCAGGTCCGTGAGCGAGGATTGCGTGCCCTCGATCTGCGAGGACAAGACAGCCTCTTTCCGTACGTAAGAATACAGAAAAAGGTAAATGTTCGGGATCACTTCTGCGAGGCCGTCCAGCCTGCCCAGGGATTGATTGGCCTGCTCCAACAGGACGTGCATCCCGTCCAGGCGAACAGGCGGATTTGGAGGTAAAGGAGGCGGAATAAAGGCTTGAACGACCTCGCCGCCGACCGCGGAGATCGATACGTATCGTCCAAGCCGTTGATTCGCCATTGGTTATTCCTTAATAAAGCGTACTTTATTAAGGTAGCACGTTATTAAAGGAAAACGTCATATCCTTTAATAACGGGTTTTTACAGCGTCTGCGTGACCTTCTGAATCGTCCGTGGCTGATCCGGGTTCAGACCCTTCACCGCCGCCAGGCTCCCCGCGAACAACTGTGCCGGAATGATGTACGGAATCGGCGTGTACAGTTCGTCCAGCGACATCGGCAACACGATCTGGTGGTTCTTCAGTTTCGCCGCTTCCTTGTTGGACTGGTCGCGGATCAACAGGACCTCTGCTTGCAGCGTATTCAGCTTGGCCAACATCTCGCTCACGCCCTTCCAGGTCACCCCGGTCGGCGCGAACAGGAACATCGGGAACGACTGGTCCACCATCGCAATCGGACCATGCTGGAAGTCCGCCGACGAGAACCGCTCGGCGACCACGTAGCAAGTCTCCATCATCTTCAGCGCGAATTCGAACGCATTCGAATAATTCAGCCCGCGTCCGACGACGATGGCATGCTCCATGAACCGGTACCGCTCGGCCCGCTGCGCGATCTCCACCTCCAAGGTCAGCGCCTTGGCGGCGTATTCCGGAATCTTGCGGAAGTCGTCCAGCTTCAGGTCGGCGCCCAGGGCGTAGGCGAGCAGGTAAAAGCAAAGCAACTGGCCCGTGTACGTCTTTGTGGCCGCGACGCTCTTTTCTTTTCCCGCACGCACCAGGAACACGTCCCCGGCGATCTTCGCCATGCTGCTTTCGGCTTCGTTGGTGATGCCGATCGTCATCATCGCCCCGCCGTCGCGAGCCGCTTCCAGCACGACATTGGTATCGGTGGACTCGCCGGACTGCGACAAAGCCACGCACAGCGCGCCCGAATAATCGAGCTTGGCGTGATACAGCGTCGCAATCGACGGAGCCGACAACGATACGGGAATGCCGGTGGTGATCTCCAGCAGGTACCGCCCAAACTGCGCCGCGTTATCCGACGTGCCGCGCGCCGCCAGCATGATCATCTTCGGGCGGTTCTTCGCAAAGTACGCCCGAAGCTTCTCAGCCTTCTTCAATTCACTGCGGAGGGTCCGCTCCAGAGCCGTAGGCTGTTGGCGGACCTCCTCAAGCATTTTGGACATAGGAAATTAATCGAGACCCAATAACCGGCGGTTGCGAACCGTGTCGCTGGCCGCGCCGGCAAAGTCATCGAATGCCTTCTTTGGAACGTCGATCAGCATCGACTGAATGAACGGTGCGCCTTCCGCAGCGCCCTGCGCGGCGTCCTTATAGCAGCACTCCCATTCGAGGACGGCCCAGGAGTCGTAGCCAGCGGCCGTCAACCGCGTGAACACCTGCTTGAAGTCTACCTGCCCGTCGCCGAGGCTGCGGAAGCGGCCCGGACGGTCCTTCCAGTTCTGGAACCCGCCGTATACGCCCGACCGCGCCGAAGGCCGGAACTCGGCATCCTTTACGTGGAAGGCCTTGATGTACGGCGCATAGAGATCGATGAAGCCGACATAGTCCAGGCACTGCAGCACAAAGTGCGAGGGGTCGTAGTTGATGCACACGCGAGGATGATCGCCGCAGTAGTCGCGGAACATCTCGAACGTCGCGCCGTCGTGCATGTCTTCGCCGGGATGGATCTCGTAGGCAAAATCGACGTTGTGTTCGTCGGCAAAGTCCAGGATCGGCTTCCAGCGCTTAGCGAGTTCTTTGAATCCTTCTTCCACCAACCCCGGAGGACGCTGCGGCCAGGGGTACATCATCGGCCACACCAGCGCACCGGTGAACGACGGCGTCACGGTCAAGCCAAGATTCGCGGTCGCCTTCACCACCAGCTTCAACTGGTTTATCGCCCACTCGGTGCGGGCCTTGTAATTGCCGCGCAGATTCTCCGGCGCAAAGATGTCGAACATCTCGTCGAACGTCGGATGCACGGCCACCAACTGCCCTTGCAGATGCGACGCCAGTTCGGTGATCACCAGGCCGTTCGTCTGGCCTTTCAGATCGTCGCAGTACGTCTTCGATTCCGCCGCCTTGGCGATGTCCAGGAGCCGCCCATCCCAGGACGGCACTTGCACGCCTTTGTAACCCAGACCTTTGGCCCAGGCGGTGATGTTCGGCAGGGAATTGTACGGTTCGGCATCGCCCATGAACTGGGCTAGAAACAGGGCAGGACCTTTGATTTGGGACATGGTGGAGTCTGTCCCATCATGCTATCACTCACGTGCGCGATAAGATGATTCATTCCGGCTCCCCCCATGACGCGTAGTCTCATCCTGATGATGGCCGCGGCCGCACTCCTGCCTGTGGCCGCAATTGCCGAACCGTCACCGCACATCGTCTTCGTACATGGCAACGGTGACGACGCCACCAAGTGGCTGCCTGTCATCTGGATGTTCGAGTCCAACGGCTACCCGGCCAGCCACCTTCACGCCATCCGGTTCACCGATCCCGCGGCGCGCCGCGACAACACAGTGTCTGAACCGTTCCGGTCCTCCACCACCGATCAGGCTAGCGAGCTCAGCGCCTTTGTGACTCGCGTTCTGCTTGACGCCAAGGCTTCCAAAGTCGTTTTGATCGGCAGTAGCCGCGGCGGATTGACGATTCGAAATTACCTCAAAAACGCCGGCGGAGCGGCTGTGGTTTCGCACGCGATTCTGTGCGGAACGCCGAATCATGGCGTTTTTGCGAGCGACGCCGGGCTCGACGGAGAGTTCAACGGCCGAGGCCACTTCCTCCAGCAACTCAATGCCGGCGGCTCCGAAGTCATTGGAGGCGTCCGCTTCCTCACGATCCGAAGCGACAAGCTGGACAAATATGCGCAGCCCAACGTCGGCTACGATAGCCCGGAACTGAAAGGAGCGGACAACATCGTGATCCCCAACCTGGACCATCGCGAGGTTGCCTTTCATCCCTTGGCGTTCGCGGCCATGTACCGGTTCCTGACAGAGGGAGGACCGCCGCGGGTGCAGACTCCCACGCCGCAAATCGCGCCCGCTGTGTCCGGACTCGTCACCGGCTATGCCGGCATGACCCCGACCAATCGTCCACTCGGTGGAGTCCGCTTCCGGGTGTATGCCTTGCAGCCGGAATCGGCGGAACGCGAGGGTGGCGCGATGCTCGATCTCGTGACCGG
>JAFDVT010000644.1 GCA_018268875.1 Acidobacteriota bacterium | reverse complement strand
TTGACTGGGTAGGAGTGAACCACATGAAGTTTTTACCCGTCCTATTGCTCGCCGCCGCCACGCTTGCCGCCGCGCAAGACAGTAAGCCCGTCCCGCCCGAAGTCTACCGGGCCGATTTCCAGATCAAGGACGACGCGGGCAAGCCTCGCCGGTTTTCGATGTTGCTGGAGACCGGCGGGAATAACTCGCTTCGCGTCGGCACCAAGACGCCGGTGGTCTCCTCCGTGGCGCCCAATGGCGCGCCCGCGCAGTTCAACTACGTCGACACGGGCTTGAGCATGGACGTGCGCTTACGCAATATAGCCGGGAAGCTGTCGCTTCGTATGGATTTGGACCTGTCTTCCGTGCAAGCCGGCGAGCGCGCGCACACCGGCTATCCGCCCACGTCGAACGTGCGGACCACGGTGCAGGCGATTGTCCCCACCAAAAAACCTACGATTCTGGCGTCGATCGAGGATCCGGTAACGGCCCGGCGTCTGGATATTGAAGTCACGCTGACGCAAGTGGAATAAAAAGACCCCCGCCCACACACGAGGAGTGCGGACGGGGTTGCAGACAAGTTCCGTGACACAACAACTGCAATGTAAGGGGGGAGGTCGTTGCGGTTTAGGCGGCCTGGAACAGGTCCTGCTGCCTTGCGTCGCTCGTCGCGGCGGCCATGCGGCCCGGGGAAGGTTCCACGGACACATGCCGGAACCCGGGCAGGATCTGCTTATACTGCTGTTGCAGAACGGCCGGAGCCAGAAGGCGCGACGGGTCGTAGAGATACTGAAGCTGCAACGCGTTCACCACCGACTTGCCCTTGGGATCGTTGTTGAAGATCACAATGGTGCGGTCGGCGAACTGGCGGAATTTTTCAATGCGCAAACGCCACTGCGCGAGTTCTTCCGAGGAATACAGATAGTCGTGCTGGTGTTGGCGTTCGGCGCCGGCGTGATAGGCGGCTAACGAATTTTCCGGGTTCCTGCCATGCAGGCGCACGTAGCCGACGCCGGAGGTCAGCAACGCCGTGGGAGGCATCGCCGCGGTGTGCGACGGCTGGTCGATGTTGCAGAATCCGATGCGCGAATCGATCAGCGCGCCCTGCGCTTCGCCGCCCAGCCAGCTGGCATGGCGAAGTTCGGCGACCAGCGGAAACTGGCGGAAGGCTTTGCGCAGTTCCAGCAAAAACGCGCGATTTTCGGACGTATAGCGGAAGGACCAGGGGAATTGCATCAGCACCGCGCCAAGGCGACCGGCCTCGCGAAGGGGCGACAGGCCATCCTGAAATGTCTTGACCTCCGCCGCGTCGAGCTTCCTGCCGTGTGTGAAGTTCTGGTGCAGCTTGGCGCTGAACACGAAGTTGGGGTTCGCCTCGACAAGGCGCGCCCACAGCTTGGCGTATTCGGGGCGCACCGGACGGTAGAACGACGTGTTGATCTCCACCGCGTCGGCCACCTGCGATAAGGTTTCGAGAGCATGCGCCGCGCCGCGGCGAACCTTCGGGTACACAAGGCCTTCCCAATGCGGGTAGCTCCAGCCGGCGACACCAACCTGAGGTAGCGCAATGCTTCGCATGTTTTCTCCTTATCTTCGCTTCTCAGTATCAGCGAAGAAAAGGAGAAAGTCAACACGCATCACTTGGGCAAATATTGAATCCAGGCAGTGGACGGAATGGCATCGACGCCGCTGCTGGTTTCCTGTACGACGAGGCCGAGTTTGGCGTCCTGCGGGAGGCGAAGTTTCAGCCCTCCGCGGGCTTCCCAGTTGCCGCTGGCGTCGCGCTGGACGTGGATGTAGGACTTGCGCAACAAGGTTTGGCCGGGCCGGTAAAAGCTGCGGGAAACCAAAAGCGCGCCGGGTCTGGCGGCGATTTCAGAGACGTTGAGTTCCAGTTTCGCGCCGTCGAGTTCGGCTCGATAGGCGCCGGGCCGCAGCGGGACGTTGGACGCAAAGGAATAAGAAGACAGCTTGCGGGCGCCGGCGGCGGTTTGGACGACCACATCCTGGGCGGCGGGCATCAGCAGAAACAATAATTCGGGCAGCATCATAATCCAGTGCAGAATCGCCGTCGATTCGCTACAGGTAGGGTAAACCGACTTTGCATGACTAGAAGAAACTGGCTCACCGCCGCCGGTGCGGCTGCGCAGGTAGTGTCCTCCGCGCAAGCACCTCAACAACCTGGAATTTCCGACACTGTGATCGCCAACGTCAACCGCTCGGTGGAAAACCTGCTGGGGCGGCAGGTGCTGGACCCGGGCAGTCGTTTTCGCGGCGGCATCCCCGACGCGGACGGCTTGTTCTGGCATGGCACCACGGGTTCCATCTGCGAAATGTTCGGCGTCGCGTACATGTGCGACCGCACCAAGTATTACAAGAACCCGCTGATGATCGAACGCATGAAGCTGGCGGTGGATTGGGTGACAAAAGGGATCACGAAGGACGGCAATATCGACCTTCCGATCACGAACTTCAATTCGACTCCGGACACGGCGTTCTTTACGAATCCCGTCGCCACCATTGCCGTGTTGGCACGCCGCTACAAGGTTCCGGAGATCACCGGCCTGGTGGAACCGCTGCTTCACCGCGTGGGCGAGGGCTTGTTGCACGGTGGCGTCCACACGCCGAATCACCGCTGGGTGGTGACGTCCGCGCTGGCCCAGTTGTACGAGCTTTTTGGTGACGTTCAATACCGCAACCGCGCCAATCAATGGCTGAACGAAGGCATCGACATGGATCCGGACGGCCAGTTTAGCGAACGCAGCACGACGGTGTACAACACGGTGAGCGATCGCGGCCTGACGATGGCGGCCATCAAGCTCAACCGTCCCGATCTGCTGGACTATGTTCGCCGCAATCTGGATTCGATGATGTACCTTCTGCACCCCGGCAATGAAGTGGTGACGGAGATTTCCAAGCGCCAGGACAAGAACGTCCGTGCGAAGCCGGATCGTTACTGGTTCCCCGCGAAGTACCTGGCGGTAAAAGATAACAACGGGTTGTACGAAGCTTTTGCCGAAGCGGGCATTGGCGGCCAACAGCTGTCGTTGCTTCTGGAATACCCGGAGTTGCAGAAACCGGTGGCTGCGAAGCCGCTGCCGGATAACTACGTCAAAATCTTTCCGACGGTCGGGATCGCCCGCATCCGCCGCGGCAAGACGAGCGCGACGTTACAGTTCACGGGCGCGGACCGTGTGTTTTGCCTGCGCCGTGGCCAGGTGGTGATGAACGGCATCCGGTTTGCCTCGGCATTCTTCGGAAAGGCGCAGTTCATTCCGACGGCCGGTGGTCCGAAGGATGGCGGGTTCGAATTCACGCAGAGCCTGGAAGGCCCGTATTACCAGCCGCTCGACACCAAGCCCGAGCCTCCGATCATCTATCACGATCAATGGGGCGCGAGTTGGAAGAACCGCAAGAAAAGCGGGATTTCGAAGCTGAACCAGTCCGTTTTTGTGCAGGAAGACGCCAATGGATTTTCGGTTCGCATCCAGTCGGCGGGCACGAACGATGTTCCGGTGGCGGTGGAAGTCAGCTTTGCGCCGGGCGGCGTCCTGGAAGGCTGCGAAAAGCTCAAAGGCGAGGATCAATACTTGCTGCCCGCGGGCAAAACCGGGTCGTACCGCGTGGGCGACGACGTGTTGAAGTTCGGCCCCGGGTTGAGCGAAACACGGTACGTCAATGTTCGCGGCGCGCTGCCGAAGTTGGACGGCACCAGCGTCTACCTCACCGGGTACACGCCGTTTGACCGGACGATTCGGTTCGACTGGGCCTAGCTTTAAACGATATCGGCAAGGCGGCGGATTCCTTCGCGGATGTCGCGCTCATTCATGCGCGAGAATCCAAGCAGGATTCCGCCGCCTTTGCTGTTTGTACGGCCGTGATAATAGTCTCGAATGCCGTAAATCCCCACGTTTCGCGCGGCTGCCGCTGCAACGGCCGCTGCTTCGTCGAACTTCTTGCGGCGCGGCCAAAGGCACAGGTGTGCGCCCGCCTTTTCCCCCGTGACGCGAACATCCAGATGCCTGTCGATCGCGTCCAACAGCACCGATAGCCTTGCCGTATTGCGCTTGCGAACCTTGCGGAGATGCCGTTCATACGCGCCGCTGGTGATGAACTCGGCGAGCGTCCGTTGTTCGAGCACGGCCGTGTGGCGGTCGGTCAACCATTTGGCGGCCAGCAACGGCGGCAGTAGCGACTTGGGCGCGACGAGGTAACCGATTCGCAAGGCCGGAAAGATGGTGCGTGAAAACGTGCCCATGTACAGCACGCGGCCATCGGTGTCGAGCGATTGCAGCGGTTCGACCGGCTGACCGGCGTAGTGAAATTCGCCGTCGTAATCGTCTTCGAGAATCACCGCGGAATGTTTGCGGGCCCATTCGAGAATCTGGCGGCGGCGCTGGAGAGTCAATACGACGCCAGTCGGAAACTGATGCGATGGCGTGGTGAAGATCAGC